>JAJNBN010000134.1 GCA_021156225.1 Verrucomicrobiota bacterium
AACCTGCCGCCGGATTCCCTCTCGTTCCGCGTAGCCGCCAGCACTGGCGAAGCTGCTTCCCAAACGAAGTCTTGGTGGAAGAAGCTGCTGGGCGATTAGTCCCGCTGGCTTTTCCTCAAAAACCACCACCTGCGCTCTCGACAGGCAGGCGTTTTCCATCCCAAACTCAGGTCGCTAACTCACCCAAACTGGACGATTCATTTTGTGCCATGGCCATGACGCTTCTGGAGGAACTCGATACACTGGTGCGCGCGCGTTATCCGCTCGTCTATCTCGTGACCAGTGAAGAGGTGCGGGCGCAGGACTTGATCGCGCAGGTGGCCAAGCAGCGCGGGAAAAAGCTGCTGGAATGGAGCTGCACCACTGGCTTGGTCGCCACGACAAACGGTTACGGTTCCTCGAAACCGCGCAATGTCGCCACCCGTGATCCCCTCGCCGCCTTGGACGCCATCGCCGAGCACGTGGACCCGACGCTCTTTATCCTTAAGGATTTCCACCCCTTTCTCAGCCGTGGGCAATTCACCATCATCCGCCGCCTGCGCGAAGTCGCCCAGAGCCTGAAGAACAGTCACAAGACTATTTTCCTGCTCTCACCGGTGCAGGATGTGCCGGTGGAATTGGAGAAAGAACTCACGGTCATCAACGTGGCCATGCCGGATCAGGGGGAGCTGGGCAATCTTTTGGATGGTATCATTGGCCAGATCCAGGAAGGCGGCCGTTGCACCATCGAACTCGATCTTCTCTCTCGCGACCGCCTGTTGCAGGCTGCGTTGGGCCTAACGTTGGGTGAAGCCGAAAATGTCTTCGCACGCATCCTTGTCCGCTCGCGTCGGCTGGATGGCGAAGGCGTCAACGATGTGCTGATGGAGAAACAGCAAATCATCCGTAAAAGCGGCCTGCTGGAATATTTCTCACCCGCGGAACGTTTTGATCATGTGGGCGGGTTGGAAGTGTTGAAGGATTGGCTCGAGAAACGCGCCCTCGCCCTGACCCCCGAAGCCCGCGCCTTTGGCCTGCCACAACCACGCGGGGTTTTGATGCTGGGTGTGCAAGGCTGCGGCAAGAGTCTTTGCGCGAAAGCCGTGGCCAGCCACTGGCAGCTTCCCCTGCTCCGCTTCGATATCGGTCGCATGTTTGGCAGCTTGGTCGGCTCTTCCGAGGAGAATATCCGCAAGGCCATCGCCGTCGCAGAATCTGTCGCCCCTGCGATTCTCTGGGTGGATGAAATCGATAAGGCGTTCGCAGGTCTTGCTGGTTCAGCCAGCACGGATGGAGGCACTGGCTCGCGAGTGCTGGGCACATTCCTTACCTGGTTGTCCGAAAAGAAAGCGCCGGTCTTTGTCGCTGAGCGACTCGAAATCTTCGCCATCCATCTCCGCAAGCGCAATCGCCCGTTGGAATCTTTCAACCTGAACCGGCTGGCTTCCCTGAGCCCGCAATTCAGCGGTGCGGAGATCGAGGAAGCCATCAACAGCGCCCTCTACGACGCCTTCTATGCTCAACGGGAGCTAGGCCATGCGGATGTCGAGCAAGCCATTCGCCAGACCGTTCCGCTGGCTACCACCATGGCGGAACAGATCGATGCCTTGCGGGCTTGGGCCAATGGCCGCGCCCGTCATGCCAGCGATCGGCAGCAAGCAGGTTAAAGCATTCTGCATATTATCCGGGTTAAATCTCACCCTACTCAATTCCACCCTGAGGCCGTGTAACTTCTTTAGTGCAGTTTTTCTGCGGGAGATGCCCTCTGTTCACCTATGGAAATAGCCGCATGTTTTTTGGATAAGAAAATATTTACATTTTCGCGTGACGGTTTTTCGACTGCCCGGTCAAACCATGTTGTAAGCCGCTTAATGTAGCCAAGGTAGCGCTACGGAGTCGTTCCGACTGCGCCATCAAGCGGCCAGCAGACAGCCGGGTGGGGAGCCCACGGACGTCGCAGTCGGGCAGTGAATTCTGAGACGTTCTGGCGGCGAAGGCTTGGGGGAGCCTTCGCCGCCTAGCCCTCCTTCGCGGTATTCAAAGCTGGATTGCTCCCTGGAGATGGATTATCATTCTCAGCAATATCCCTTGGGAATTAACGGCCAAACCAATTTTTACTGTGGGAAGATTTGAACATCTGGAATTCGACGGCCAGAACCGGATGGCCCCAGCAGGGCGCGCCGAAGTGTCGGCTTCAGATGAGAAACGTCATCTCCAGCGCGCCTGGGAGTTCCTGGGCAAAGGCCAGTTCGAACAGGCCTTAAGAGATTTTTCAAAAGTTCTGGAGTTCAATCCCCTCAGTCCTGATGCCTGGCTGGGACAAGTCCGTATGCTCATCGAGCTGGGTGAATATCGGGAAGCCAATGTGTGGGCTGATAAAGGATTGGAGAAACTTCCGCACTCGGCTGATCTGCTGGCCGCCAAGGCTGTCGCATTAGCGCGGCTCGGCGACACTGCGGCCGCCCTCACGTACTCCGACAATGCCATGGCCGAGGAAGGAGAAACCGCCTACGTGTGGCTTTCGCGCGGTGATGTTTTTCTACGAGCGAAGGAACCGCGCTTCGCCGATTGTTTCGAGCGCGCCTTCCAGCTCAGTCCCGGCGACTGGCTGTTTCCGTGGCTGGCTTCCCGCGTTTGCGCGTTTTACAACAAACTGGCTCTTGCCTTGAAGCATGCTCAAAAAGCGGTGGAACTGGACGCTACGCGGGCCATTGCCTGGGCCCAGCAAGGCCAGTGTCAACTGGCCCTGAATCTCTCGCATCTGGCCGAAAAATCATTTCAGCAAGCACGCGAGCTCGACGCACAGTGTCCCGCCGCGTATGAAGGCATCCGGCAGATCGCCAAGATGGGGATGTGGCAACGTTTTCGTCTTCACTTGAGCCGCCTGTTTTCCGCATGAGTAAATCGAAGTTTGACTGGTTGCTGGCCAAGGCAGTGGAGCTGCAAGCCTCCGATCTCCATCTCATCTCTGGCGTATCCCCGGCCTTCCGCATCAACGGCGAGATCGTCATCACCAGCAGTGATGTGCTCACCGGTGATGAACTGAATGAGATCACCACCAGCCTGCTTACGCCGTCACAGACGAATCGTTTTGATGCGGATTGGGAACTTTGCATCGCCAAGCTGCATGAACATGCCGGGCGCATCCGTATTACCTTTTATAAGCGGAACGGCATCCCGGAACTCAGCGTCCGCTTCTGCGGCGAACGCATCCCCACGCGCGAAGAGCTTGGTTTGCCAGAGAAGATTGATGATTTCGCCCGCCGTCAGCATGGCTTGATTTTGATCACCGGGCCGACGGGTGCAGGCAAGACGACCACCCTCAATTATCTGGTCAACCTCATCAACAGCGAGCGCCGCTGCAAGATCATCACCATCGAGGACCCGATCGAGTTCGTGCACCAGAATCAGCGTGCCATCATCGTGCAGCAGGAAGTGCAGACGGATACGCGCTCCTATAGCCGCGCCTTGATACACGCTTTGCGCCAGGATCCGGATGTGATCGTGGTGGGTGAAATGCGTGATCACGAAGCCATCAGCACCGCCCTCACCGCTGCGGAGACCGGCCACCTCGTGCTGGCCACGATGCATTCGCCGGACGTCTCCCATGCCATGGAGCGTATCATAGGCCTGTATGAGGGCAGCACCCAACGGCAGGTCATCATGCAGTTGTCGAACTCATTGCAGGCCATTATCGCCCAGGAACTCGTCCCTTCCGCAGACCGTGCCAAACGCGTGCTCGCGTATGAGATGCTCGTCGCTTCCGGTGCCGTGCGAAATCTGATCCGGGAAAATCATCTGCACATGCTGGATAACGTGATCCAGACTGGCGCCCGTGATGGCATGGTGCTGATGGATACCTGCCTGCACCAACTCTACTGCAAGTGCCTCATCACCTACGATACAGCCGTGAGCCGCGCACGTCATCCGGAACGGCTGACGCAACGTTTCACCTGAAATGAAAAAGCCGGACCCGAAGGTCCGGCTTTAAATTTTTAGGAATTGCCGAATTACTTCAGGCGCAGGGCGATCTGTTTGTCGATCTCAGCGGCCAAGTCGATGTCCGAGACACCGGCCTTGGTGCGCACCTGAACGGTGACTTGAGTGACGTTCGGGTCCACTTCAGAAACCTTCACGAACACCGTGCGCTGGTTGACCTTCGCTTCGATGACCTTGTTGATCGTGTCTTCCCGGTTCAAGATGCCGTTGGCAGCCAACACTTCTTTGGCCGCGGCAAAAATCTGGGCCACGGGGCGTTCATAGCTGCTTATGATCTTGTCCTTGATGAAGGGCACACCCGCCCGCTTATGACCGTCCACTTGGCTAACGCAACCCGTGGAGAAAGCCGCCATCGCGATCACCGTCAATAAAATCATCCATTTCGTTTTCATGCTCCGGCCATGCAAGACGGAAGCCTCTTCATCGTCAAGCCTTTATAAAGGGTAATTCACCCCAGGCTATCCCCTCCAAACCTCTCATACGGGCATCGACACCCCCCGGGCTCCTTGGCTATCGTTTCGTCACGTGAGCAACCAGACCACCCTCGGAAAACTTAAGTTACGCCTGACTCCGGCGGCTGAAAAAGCCGCCCGATCCGGTCATCCCTGGGTTTATGGCGAGCGCATCAAAGAGGCGAATCGCGACGGTGAACTGGGCGAACTGGCGGTCATCTACGATCGTAACAACAAGTTCCTCGGCGTGGGATTGTTCGATCCTGAATCCCCTATCCGCGTGCGGATGATCCATGCCGGTGCGCCACAAACCATTGATGAGTCATGGTGGCTGGCCCGCCTGAAGAGCGCCCTCGCCCGTCGTGAAGGTCTGGGTGGCGATCAGACTACTGGCTACCGCCTCATCTCCGGCGAGAACGACGGCTGGCCGGGGCTCGTGGTAGATCGTTACGATCAAACGCTGGTCCTCAAGCTCTACAGCGGCGTCTGGCTACCGCGTTTGGAGGAAGTCGTCAACCGTTTGCAAGCCGAGCTGAATCCACAGCGCATCGTCCTGCGTTTGAGCCGGAATATTCAGACCGTAGCGCAAGAACGCTTCCGGTTAAGTGATGGGCAGATCATCCGCGGAGAACCGCTCACCGGCCCCGTGGTCTTTCTGGAGAACGGCATCCGTTTTGAATCCGAGGTCTTAAAGGGGCAAAAGACGGGTTTCTTCCTGGATCAACGGGATAACCGGCAACGCGTCGGTGAACTGGCCGAAGGCAAATCAGTGCTGAACGCCTTTAGTTTTTCCGGCGGCTTCTCCCTCTACGCCGCGCGCGGTGGGGCCGAGAGCGTGACGGATCTCGACATCAGTGCGCATGCCCTGGAGGCGGCCAAGCGCAACTTCGCTCTCAACGAACACATTCCCGCAGTGAAGGAATGCCAGCATCGTTGTGTGCAGGCGGATGCTTTTCAATGGGTGGCGACGTCCAAGGAACGTTTTGATCTCGTGATCGTGGACCCTCCCTCGCTTGCCAAGCGAGAGACGGAACGCTCCGGCGCCATCTCCGCCTATGAAGACCTCGCCGCTTCCGGCATCCGCCTGCTGAACCGGAACGGCATCTTGGTCGCCGCTTCCTGTTCCGCTCACGTCACGCCTCAGGAGTTCTTCGGCGCTGCGCTAAAAGCAGCTCAACTCAGCCGCCGGCCGTTCACGGAGATGGACCGCACCGGTCATGCTCCCGACCATCCAGCGACCTTCACAGAAGCCATGTACCTCAAGTGCATTTACCTGCGCTTCACCTGAGGCTTACCAAGATGCTTTTGATCTAAAACAGCTTTCGCCACTCTTCTTCCTTGAAGCCCACCGCGCCGCCTTTTTCGGTCAGGGCGAAGGGGCGCTTCACCAGATTGCCATTTTGATTGAGCAGCGCCAACGCTTCATCCACCGATAACGTCGGCAGTTTATCCTTCATATTCAGCGCCTTGTAATCCACTCCGGAGGTATTGAAGAGACGTCGCAACTCACCTACGTAAATCCCCAGCATCCGTTTCAGTTCGGCTTTGGTCGGCGGTTGCTCACGGATCGGCACCTCTTGAAACTCCACACCCTCTTCCGCCAAAAACTTGATCGCCTTGCGGCACGTATCGCAATTGCGATAGACATAAACCTTCGGTTTCATGGCGAGAAGGTAAACAGAGGCGAGCAGGCCGCCAAGCCCAGTTAGCATTCTCCCTTCCCAATCCAACGGTTTTCTCGCATGCTCCCGCCTCGCATGCTGCTCTTGTTCGACATCGGCAATACACACACGCACGTGGGACTGGCTTCCCGCACCAAGGTCTTGCGCCAGACGAACATCCCGACCGCCGAATGGTCGCACCGCACGGTTCAGGTAAAACTCCAGGCATTCGTGGGCAATCACGACATCACCGGCGTCTCCCTATGCAGCGTCGTGCCGCGTGCCAACACCCATGTGCTCAGGGCCGCCTCTGGTTATGGTAAAGTTCCTACCATCGTTCTGAGCCACAAAAACGTGAGCGGCGTCGGCATCAAGTATCCCAAGCCCGCGACCATCGGGCCTGACCGCCTCGCCAACGCCATTGCTGCCAGTCACTTTTATACATCGCCCGTCGTGGTCGTGGACTTCGGCACGGCAGTCACCTTCGACGTCGTGGATCGTGAGAAGAATTACATCGGCGGCATCATAGCGCCCGGTCTGTCCGCCATGACGGATTATCTCCACGAAAAAACTGCTCTGCTTCCGCGCATCAAGATTGGCGATGTTAAAAGTGTCGTCGGCAAGAACACCGAAGAGGCCATGTTGATCGGTGCGGTGCAGGGATATCGCGGCTTGGTGCAAAAGCTGATCGACGAGCTGACCAAAGAATTGAAGGCTCCGAAGCTGCCCGTCATCGCCACGGGTGGTTACGCTCCTCTCATGGCCAAGGGCCTGAAAGAAATTACGGAAGTACGCCCTACCCTCACGCTCGAAGGTCTGCGCCTCAACTGGCTGGGCAATCAAGCAGCGGCCTGAAGCGAAGACTCCCGCTTCATTCTCTACCGCTGCCGCCACCCTCTGACGAGCAAGCGCCGTTCTGGCTGCACCGATGTGTGAAGTAAAACGCGCTCTCCAGCTTCGACGAATCCATCCCCGCCTTCTCACGGACTTCCTTGGATTGAGCGAAACGCATAAACCGATGCAAGGCCCTCACCGAGTCGCGTCACCTCAAATACCCTTGCGCTTTGCAGATAACCGCCTGCTCATCCGGCAAAACGCACGCCCGCAATCAGCCACTATACTTAGGGCGAGTGAGCCCTAATTCCGGTTCCCTTGGGAGCGAACCTCTTAATCACAAGCCACTTGTGTCTCCCTCATCCGGGCCCGGTTTCGTTTTGCACGATTAGTGCATTAGGTTTAACAGTATGAAAGCCTATCTCAAATGCCTCGTCGTCGGCTTGACGAGCTTACTGCTATATTCTCCGCCGCGCGCTTCCGCCGATCTGGAGATATCCGCCTCGGTGCATATCACTGCCGAAGCAGATTTTTACGAGCCCCTTACCCCGCATGGCGCATGGATCGAAGTGGATTCCCACCGCTGCTGGCGTCCCTCCCGTGTGGACGTCAGTTGGCGTCCCTACACCACTGGTGAATGGGTGTGGACGGATTACGGTTGGTATTGGGTCAGCGATGAACCGTGGGCTTGGGCCACTTACCATTATGGTCGCTGGACCTATCATCCGCACCATCACTGGATCTGGGTGCCGGGTCGTGAATGGGCTCCTGCCTGGGTGAGCTGGCGCCATGGTGGCGGCCACATCGGCTGGGCACCTTTGGCCCCGACCATTAGGTTCAGCCATCACCACTCGATCGGCGGACCAGACTTCGTTTTCGTTCGCTCGGCGCGTTTCCATGAACCCGTCCGCCCGACTACCGTGATCGTGAACAACACGACGATCATCAACAACACTACCGTCATCGCCCAACAGCCCACTCGCGAAACTCGCACTGTGGATGGTGCTCAGAGACAGGTTTACGTGAACAAAGGTCCGCAGCCGCAAGAAGTAGAAAAAGAAACCGGTCGCAAAACGGAGCCGGTTCCCATCCAGCAAGTCGCTGCCCGCACCGTCGTTCCTGAGGCTGTGAAAGCCAAAGCCGCCGCTCCGGCCAGCGCCGACCAGAACAAAGCCACAACTAAGGAAAATCCGGACGCCAAGGCTCAGCCCACGACGAAATCCGAACCAACCAAGTCGCAGCCCAAGACGGCGCCAGAGAAGAGTTCGCCTGCGCCTGCTCCCGTGCCGGTGCCTACGAAGACGCCGGAGAACGATCCTGATAAGAAGAACCCGGACAAGAAAGGTCCGCCGCCGGAGAAACCGAATACTCCCAAGCGGCCTGAGCCCAAAGATCCGGTGAACCCCGAAGTGCCGAAACCGGTGCCGCCGCCAGAACAGCCCAAACCGCCCACGCCCGGCCAGCCGAAACCCGTGCCCCCGCCGGATGATCAGCCCAAGCCCAAACCGCCCTCTCCGGAGATCCCCCGGCCACCGGCTGATCCGGACGTGCCCAAACCGAAACCCGCACCCGAAGTGCCTAAACCTAACCCGTCACCGGTCCCCAAACCTAGTAATCCTAACCGGCCTCCGGTGCAGGAAGTAAGGCCGCAACCGGAAAAGGTCACTCCGGCAAAACCCGGGCCGGAAGTCCAAAAGCCGCAGCCCCAAAAACCGGTTCAGCAGAATCCTAAACCGCAAAATCCGAAACCGCAGAAACCGTCGAAGGAAGATAAAGAAAAAGGACGGCCTTGATATCCGAGACTTGAAAAGCGGTCTCTAAAGGTCCTCTCTGCGGAATCCAGCGAAAGTTTATCTTTCGCTGGATTTTTTTGCGTTCCGAATCAAACAGAGAATTCCCTTGTCCCCATCGTAACGCTCATCAAAAACTACCCACCATTGAAGGAACCAATCATTTGGAAAACGGACTGACATTAAAACCCATCGGCTACATCGCCACGCAGAAACCGCTCAAGTTTCATGCGCGTCACCAACCCTTGGAAGCCGAGCCGGAACGCAACATTCTCGAGCTCCTTCCCGATAGCGGCTACGAACAAGCCCTGCAAGACGTCGCCGGCTTTTCCCGCATCTGGCTCATCTGGTGGTTCCACCGGAACAACGCTTGGAAACCCCTCGTGCTGCCGCCTCGCGGTCCCTCGAAACGTCGCGGTGTCTTCTCCACCCGCTCGCCCTACCGCCCAAATCCGCTCGGACTCACGCCCGTGCAACTCATCGGCGTGGAAGGCCGAAAACTGATTCTCGGCGCTTGCGATCTCGTGGATGGCACTCCGGTTTTCGACATCAAACCCTACAGTCCCGCCTACGATATTTTCCCCGGTGAGAAAGCCGGCTGGACGGATGAGGTGGAAGCTCTGCAACAAGCCCCGCCGCAATT
>JAJNBN010000135.1 GCA_021156225.1 Verrucomicrobiota bacterium
CTTCGTCCACATCGACGCATCTGGGCAGAAACAACCGCTACCGAAGCAGTGAGGCACTCAATCTTCCTTCTCCCCTCGGAGGGGAGAAGGATTGAGGATGAGGGGTGCTCCCTCTCTCGATGTTCGGAGTTCGATGTTGGATGTTCGATGTTTCCCGGTCCATCACATGGACACCAACCTCACCCGATAATTCTCCGCATCGATCTGGAACATCATGCCACCGGGTACTTCCGGCAGATCCTTCACATAACCTTTCGACTGCATCTCCGCCACTGAACCGGGCACCCGCTTCTCCGCCGCGAAGAACGCCACGCACGACTGCGAAAGCTGCTGCAACACCGGCCCCCACTTGGGATGCTTCGTGAGCGCTTCCGGCTCGATGTTATAAAGCGGCGTCTCACCCGCCGCCGCTTGGCCAAGGGTCGGTACCGGTTGCGCCGCTGCTTCTGACAGGCCTGCGGTCACCGGCGGAGCCACCATCTCTGGCGTTGAGGCCGTAGCCAAATCCGCCGTGTTAAACGACACTGCCGCCGGTTGCGCCACCGGAGCCGTCATGTCGAGTGATTCTTCCGAACTGCAGCCAGTCAAAAGACCAACGCAGAGTATGACCGAGAGGAGTTCAACGGGCCGAAAAGCCCGGTTCAATTTCAATTTCATAGAGGATACGACTTTAAAAAATGCCAGCGATACGACTGCCAGCACGTCCTCTATCTAACCCCTCTTCGTTACGCGGACATGACACCAACGTTACAGTCCCGTGAAGCCACATCCCATTTCACGACATGCTTACCCTCCATCTTGTAAATCATGTTAATCCAGTCCAAAACCCCTTCCCCAGTTACGCATTACGTATCACGCATTATGCCAGCATCTTCTCCACCAATCGACCCTCCACATCCGTCAGCCGGAAATCCCGCCCCTGAAACCGATACGTCAGCTTCTCGTGATTAAATCCAAACTGATGCAAAATCGTCGCGTGCAGATCATGCACCGAAACCGGATCCTCCGTCACGCCCCAGCCGATCTCGTCCGTCTTGCCGATGACCTGCCCGCCCTTGATCCCACCACCCGCGAGCCACAGGCTGAACGCGAACGGATGATGATCCCGCCCCGTCACCACCGTGGACCCGCCGCGATTCTCCCCCAGCGGCGTGCGCCCGAACTCCGACGCCCAGATCACCATCGTATCCTCCAACAACCCGCGCTGCTTCAGATCTTTCACAAGCGCCGCGATCGGCTGATCCGCCATCTGCGCATTGAAACTCAGCTCGCTGTTCAAGTTGCTGTGATGATCCCATGACGCGTGCAACACCGTCACGAACCGCACCCCTCGCTCGATCATCCTTCGCGCCAGCAGGCAATTCCGCGCGAATGTCCGGAACTGCCCCGGACCGCCACCACGCGCTGCCTTGATATCTGGCTCACGTCGGTCCAATCCATACGCATTCAACGTCGCCGGAGATTCCTTCGTCAAATCCATCAACTCCGGCGTGGCCGATTGCATCCGCCCCGCCAGTTCATACGCGTTGATGCGCGACGCGATTTCCGGATCCGCCACATACTTGTGCCGCAGGCGATTCAAGTCACCGATCGCATCCAGCCCCAGATGCTGCATCTCCGGCGTGATGCCCTCTGGATTCGAGAGATTCAGCACTGGATCGCCTTGATTGCGGAACAGCACACCCGCGTAACTGCTCGGCAAAAACCCGCTCGACCACGCACTCGCTCCCGCGCTGGAGCCGCGCCCCGCCGTCAGCACCACGTAGCCCGGCAAGTTCTGCGATTCATTGCCCAACCCATAATTCAACCACGCCCCCATCGTCGGCCGCCCGAACAACGGCGATCCGCAATTCATCATCAACTGTCCCGGATGATGATTGAACTGCGTCGTGTGCATCGAGCGGATCAGGCACATGTCATCCGCGATGCCACCGATGTGCGGCAGCAGATCGCTCAACTCCATTCCGCATTGTCCATGCGGCGTGAACGTGCGCGGACTGCCCATCAACCTCACCGTCTCCTTCTTGATGAACGCGAACCGCACCTTCTCCAGCATCGAGTCCGGCAGCTTCTGTCCATCCAGCTCGTTCAACTTCGGTTTCGGATCGAAAAGATCCATCTGGCTCGGCGCGCCCTCGAAATAGATGAGGATGCAATTCTTCGCCTTGGCCGGATAATGCGGCTGCCGCACCGCCAGCGGGTCACGCGTCTGCGATTCCGCCGCCAGCAGATTATCCCGCCCCAGCAACGACGCCAGCGCGAGCGTGCCGATCCCCGTCGCACTCGTCGTCAAAAAATCCCGGCGCGTCAACTGCACCAACTCCTGCGGCGAAAGATATTTGCGCAAATTCATAAGCTAACTAATCGTGCTCGTTCTCGTCGTCGTCCTCGTCCTCGAAACCCGTAGCAGCCGACGTGAGGAGGCTCTTACTTTCCCCTCTCGATGTTCGGAGTTCGATGTTCGATGTTGGATGTTTCCCATTATTCCCGCGTGATAAATTCATCCAGGTTCAGCAGCACCCGCGCCATCGCCACCAGTGCTGCCTTCGCTGGCGCATCCGCCTCGGCTGCCTTCGCACCCACCAGCTTCTTCGCATTACTGGAATCCCTCGCGAATTTTCTCCGTCACCTCACTCGTCGGCACATCCGCCATTCGCAAGCCCAACGACTGCGCGCACTCGAAGAACACCGGATCGTTCAACAGCGTCAGCGCTTGTAAGGGCGTGTTAGACCGCTCTCGCCGCATGCACGCCACGTTCGAGTCCGGCGCATCAAACGTCATCAACATCGGATACGGCACCGTGCGCTGGAAGAAAATGTAGAGCCCGCGCCGATACTTGTCCTCGCCCTTGCTCTCCTGCCATTTCACCGAGTTCGCATAGCCCAAAGCCGCGATGTCATCCGGCAACGCCGGGCGAATGCTCGGCCCACCCACCTTACGCGCCAGTAATCCGCTCGCCGCCAGATACGCATCCCGCACACTCTCTGCCTCCAGGCGCAACCGGTTCTGTCGCGCCAGCAATGTGTTCAACGGATCACGCGTCATCAACTCCGGCCGGATCGCCGAGCCTTGACGATACGTGTTCGACATCACGATCAGCTTGATCATCTCCTTCCGGCTCCACTTCAGCCGCGGCAACTCGCTCGCCAACCAATCGAGCAGCTCCGGATGCGATGGCTTGTCCCCCCGTGTGCCGAAGTCATCCACTGTGTTCACCAGCCCGCGCCCGAACAGATTCTTCCAGATATGATTCACCGTCACGCGGCCCGTCAGCGGATTCGCCGGATCAAAGAGCCACTGCGCCAGATCCAGCCGGTCCGCCTTTTCACTGCGCGTATGGATGATTGGCAGCACCGATGGCACGCCCGGCTGCACTTCCGCCCCCCTGTCCATGAAGTTCCCGCGCACATGCACCTGCGTCTTGCGTCCGCCTTTTTCCTCTTCAATAACTGCCGCTGTCGTAGCCGGATACGCAGGCGCTTTCTTAGCGTGCGCATCGATGAACGTCTGCAGCTTCCGCGCCTCCACATCCACTTCCTCGCGATAATACTTCGCCAGCGCCGCGCTTTCTTGTTTCGTCCGCAAATCTGCTGCCTTCGCCAAAGCCGACGCCACTCCAGTCGGCGTCAAATCCGCCTTCAAAGGCCGCGCCGCCTCCGTCGCCGACAACCGGAATTGCCCCAGCAGATACGTCGTCTTGTAATTATGCTCCAGTGTGAAGACCAGCTTCGCGCCCTCTGGCAACACCAGGTCATCCTCCGTCTCAAACACCGCCGCGTGCGATTCGTTAAACTTCGGGGCCACTGCCCAGCCGCTCGTCACCTGCCCCGCCAGCGCATTCGCCACCGGAAACTGATTTTGTGAAAACGTCGCCTGTGGATTGCCTAGCTTCACCGCACGTTCCTCGCCATCTGGCAACACCGCCTTCACGCTGAACTTCGTCAGCACAAAATTCCCATCCTTCGCCCGCCCTGGACCTTTCTTCGCCCCTTTGTCATCCACTGCCTCTAGACGAAAGCCCGTGATGCGTTGCGCGCCCGCCGCGACTTCCACCGTGTAAGTATCCGTATCCGGCAACGTCCCCTCACTTACCACCACATCGTTCTTCTGCACCTTCAAGGTCGCCCCGTTGGCAGAGGTCACCTTCACCGGGTTCAGACTGCTCCATGCTGTAAAACTGACTTGCGCCGTCTTCTCCCAAGCCACCTGTTTCGCCGGCAGATCCTTCTTCACATACGCATCCAGGTTTCCCTTCAGCTTGCGATTCTCGATGTCCCATTTCGCCTTCTCCACCTCATACTTCGCCAGTTCCTCCGCCTGGGGCGACGGCACATTCTTCTCCGACGCATTGTTGAAGAACGCGTAGAACTGGTAGAACTCCCGCTGCGTGATGGGATCAAACTTATGCGTATGACACTCCGCGCACGCCATCGTCAGGCCCAGCCACACACTGCTCGTCGTGCTCACGCGATCCACCACCGCCTTCGTGCGGAACTCCTCCTGATCTACGCCCCCTTCTGTATTCGTCAACGTCTGCCGGTGAAACCCCGTCGCCACGATCTGCTCATGCGTCGCCTTCGGGAGCAAATCACCCGCAAGCTGCTCGATGCTAAACCGGTCGAACGGCATGTCCTCATTGATCGCCTTAATCACCCAGTCGCGATAGACGTAAGCGAAAGGTCGCGTGCGATCCTTCTCATACCCATCACTGTCCGCATACCGCGCCATATCCAGCCAATGCCGCCCCCAACGCTCTCCAAAATGCGGCGACGCCAAAATGCGCTCCACCACTTTCTCATATGCATCTGGCGATTTGTCATTCACGAACGCCTCCACCTCCTCCACCGTCGGCGGCAACCCCAGCAAATCCAAACTCAGCCGCCGCACCAGTGTATAACGATCCGCTTCCGGTGACGGCTTGATCTTCTCCTGCTCCAACCGCGCGAGCACGAACGCATCGATCGGATTCGCCACCCATTTCGCACTCTTTACCTTCGGTGGTTCCAACCGTTTCACCGGTTGAAACGCCCAATGCTGGCTCTGCACTTTCCCTGCCACCGTAGCCGCGTCATCCGGCCACACCGCTCCCGCGTCGATCCATTTCTGCAACGTCGCGATCTGCTGCGCCGTCAGCGGCTCCCCTTTCGGCGGCATCCGCTTCGCCGAATCCGTCGCCGAAACCTTCTTGAAGATCAAACTCTCCGCGCTCTTCCCCGGCACGATGATCGCGCCATCATCCCCGCCCAGCAACGCATCCCGCTTCAGATCCAGCCGCAACCCGCCCTTTCGCATATCAGCCCCGTGGCATTCGAAACATCTGGCCGCCAATATGGGTTGCACATCCCGCACGAAATCCACCGCCTGGTCCGCAGCATTCACTCCGGACACAATCACCATTAGGCCCAGCGCACACGCCAGCCGGAGCACCGCTCTCCCGCTCGGCCTGACCGTTTCTACTGTCTGCTTCTCACTCATTTCTTCGCTATTCCGCGCCTTGGCGTTCTGGCTACGGATTTCTCTATCATTTCTACCATCTCCAAATGTCATGAACATGTAATATTCATTCAATCGCATGGCACTTTCTGCCAACGGAGCGCCGAACTCTGATTCGGCGATATCGGCCTGTTCGTCTTTCCAGAGTTCACAGCCCCCAGTTTACCGGCCACAAACGGCCGCTTTTTACCATCTTCCACCCCTTCACACCTCGGAACGGCCCGTTCTCAGCGTATTGGATCGCAGTTCCAGTTCGGTTGCCTTCCACATATTGCAACTCGACATCCCAAAAACGGTTTCTGCTCGCGATATACTTCTCCACTTCGATTTCCTCCCCGGGATTCAACGTACGCCATTCGAGATACCATGGAGTAGTCACATCATCGACGATGTCCACTTGCCTGCCCTGCAACCTGAGTTCATGCACCAGCAAGACCGGTTTCCGATCTATAAAACCATAATACGAAATTGGCGTTGCCGAGTTGTTCCTCAACCGGAACAACGCTACCCGACTGCTTCCACCTGATGATATCACCCGCGTCTTCATCCCCTCAAAACTCAGTTCCACCAGTCCAGTCGGTCTATGGCCTGCCACCCAATACACCACCACCGCCAGCAAACCAATCATCAGCACCGCAATACCCTTGCGCAGCCCCGATCTCCGATCTGACAGGACTGTCTTGCTTGTTGGCTCGCTATTCATTTGAAACTGCTATTTGACCGCCAATTCCCCTCGGGATTTCAGTGCGTGACAGGGCTGTATCCATTCCGTAGCCGCTTCCCTTTGCGTTTCAGATTCCACATTTTCATTCGCCCAGACCTCTGCTTGCGCAGGCAGGCTCTTCGACCATTCGACGAGCTTTTGACCGATTGCGTTGACTTCGTGGTAGTCCATCTGAGCGATCCAAGGTGACGCGCTATCGTGGATCATTTCCCAAACAACCATAGACTCTCCCGGATTCAACTCTCTGAGCCTTTCCCCCATTAAAGGATGCTCAAAACTTTGCAGTGCCCGGCCAGTCCTCCCGTCTACGCCGGAGATGCTGTCATAGAAATAAACTTTTTTGCCCGTGTTATTCCAAACCCTGAACTTGTGCAACCGCTGCCCCCAAAGAACCGCATCCATCCTCCGGTGATAAACCACATGCTCCAGCTCCAATCGTCCATCTTCCTCACCCCAAAAGCTCACCGACATTCCGATCGCTGACAAAAGCACCACTCTCAAGATCCCCCTGCGGAGCGCCGAGCTCCAGCTCGGCGTTGCTGCTTTCGTTATTCGCATGGGCTTCATCACCTTAATTTTCCTGCCAGCACTAATAGTCCTGCCTTCGGCGGCAAAGTGGTGGCCGACTTCACCGTTTTCCATCGCACAAACTCTCTCCCGCTTCCTCCCTCCCGAATCTGCTGGCGCAGCGGTTTGATTTCGCCTTCTGCATACTCCAATTCTGCCTGCCAAAACGAACCGATCCCTGCGCACCATATCTTGAACTCCCGCTCTTCCCCTGCCCTCAACGTCTGCCAATCCAACCCCTCGCTGCACACGTCGAAATTTATACCCGCCGGTTTTTGCGTATCCGGCTTCATCAGTTTGACACCCAGAATGTGCCCGTTCACCGCCAGATAGGAGATGCCGTTTTCAGACCTGTTCTTCAGCCGCAACGTCACCTCACACAATCCTTGGGCATCGAAATTTACCCCTGAGACAACCAGTTCGACTGGCTCGCGTTGTTGCTCTTTGACCATCCAAACCATCCACCCCGTCAGCCAAACACCCAGCATCACGCCCATGCACTTGCGGAGCGCCGGTCTCCGACCCGGCGCGATCTGCTTATGTGTTTGCTCCGGACTCATCGTTTTATTTTTCTTCCGGCTTGGAAGATTTATACTTTATCGGCAAAGCAGTTGCCGAACGTACTGCCACCCAATCGCTCTTCTTGACCTGCTCGACAAACTTGATGTTACCAACCGGCCTCGGCTCCTTCCCCATCTGCCAGGTAGAGACCACCCCTGGCACATACCTGAATTCCGCCTGCCAGGACACTTCTTCCTCCCCCATGAAGGCTTCCCCCACCACTTCCTCCCCAGGTTGAATGACACACCAGTTCACTGCAAAGCCGCAACGAATCATTGGATTCAGTGCCTCAGCAGAATCCGCTTTCATGATTTCGACCTCCAAAAAACTCTTGTGCACACCAAGGAACGAAATGGGTTCGCTCGAGTTGTTTTTCAATCTGAACTTGACGGTCAGGATCAGGTAGTCACCAAACGAGCCCTTCTCCCACTTATACCCTTCAAAACTCAGTTCCACCTTCCCTTGTTTCTCCTTTCCCGACTGAGCATAACTGGTCCCTACCAACAGCAACGCCAGCATTAGCTTTGCCACCAGCCTGCTCACGTTCCCCCATCTCTGTTTATCTGTGTCCATCTGTGGTTAAAATTTCAGTTCCGGGCTTCTCCATTATTTCTACCATCCCCACACGCCTTTGCCATGCAATATTCATTCAACGGTTCGTCACTTCCTGCCACCTCGGGGCGGCCACCCAGCCGTCCCTTGCTTCCTGCACCTTGCCATATCTTCGGTACGACCGTTATCACTACGCTCGCTATTCCTCACTATTCTCGGAAAAATGTTTTCTTTTTCCATTTTCCCCCGCCTTTCTTCCTTCTCGGGAGGCCGGACTTCGGCTTCCTCGTTTCTCCCCTCATCCTGCCACAACTCCCTTCGCTCCGTTAGCCTTCGGTGCGGCCGGTGCGCTCCATGGAGACAAAATTCCCTCTTTTCTGCCTCATTGATGTTTCTCCGGAGCTTTGACCTTTGGCTTTGGAACTTCCTTTGAGCTTTGCTTTTTGAACTTTGAGCTTCCCTCGTTGAGCATGGAGCGTTTACCACCCTTGAACCTCGCCCCTCAAACTTTGAACACTCCCCCTCCCCTCCAGCGTCCAACCTCACGATGCTACCCATAGACAGCCCAAACCGTTTCATGTAATATCCTCCAAACGATGCGCACCGCTCCTAAACAGACGAAGGTCCTGATTTCGCTGTTCCACACGCCTACCGAGGCGAGTCGCGACATCTTTTACTGCGTCCTCCGCGCCGGTCACCTCATCGCCGGGCAGGATTATGCTAAGGTCCATCCGAACTATCCCGGCCATAAGCTGCTGCTCTGCCTGAAAGGCAAAGGCCATGTGAAGGTGAACGACCGCGTCTGGCCGGTGAACGAAGGCGAGATCGCCTGGATCTACAACCACTACGCCAATTCCCATTGGCCGGAGGAAAATTCCCCATGGGAGATGCTCTGGATCCGCGTGGATGGCCCGCACATGGAGCGCATGTACCAGATGCTCACCTCCGCCGGATCACCCGTGTTCTCCGGCATCAATGCCCGCACCTCTGCCGCCATCTTTCAGCGCATCTTCCGCGTCCTCGAGACCCGCCCCATCGCCATGGAGGTCACCATCCATGCCGAGGTCGGCCAGCTCATCCGCGAACTGTTCAAGACGCGCTACTCCGCGAACCCTTCGCCCAAGAAGGAGAACGAGATCCCGCAGTCGCTCCACAAGCCCATCGAGGCCATGCGCTTGTATTACAACAAGCCCTTGCGCGTCCACGAGCTTGCCGCCATGGCGCACATGAGCGTCTCCAATTTCTTCCGGAATTTTAAGGCCGCCACCGGCACCAGCCCCATCGACTGGCTCAAGCGTGAGCGCATCAACCAGGCCAAGAAACGCCTCCTGGAAACCAATCTCTCCATCGCCCAGATCGCCGACGAGACCGGCTACTACGACCAGTTCTATTTCAGCCGCGATTTCAAGCGCATGACCCAGGTATCCCCCAGTGAATACCGCCAGCGCGAACGCACGCACAAAAAGTGGCTCGAAGAACAACAAGCCAACGAGCCTCTTCCTCCCGAGCCCGTGATCAAAAAGAAGAACGGGAAGTGATCGATGTAGCAGCCGACGTGAGGAGGCTCTAACTCCCTTTGGAGTGCGGAGACTTGGCTCCGCTTTCCGTCCGAGGCGGCTTGACGCCTCGCCTCCCCTTTCCACCTCTCGATGTTCGGTGTTCGAAGTTCGAAGTTCGATGTTTCCCCGCTCTTCCTTCTCAATTCCTAACTCGGCGGCAACCGCAACGTCGCATCCAACGGCCCTGCCTCCGCCAACGGCTTGCTGCTTTCCGTCCCCGCCAGCTTTTGCAAGCGTTCCCCGCTCGGCCGCACCATGCGCTCATAGCTGCCTACCGCGTCATTATACGCATTGTTCGCCCGCTCCAGCCCGCCGCGGATCCGCTCAAAATGCTCCGTGAACTTCACCACACGCACGAACAACTCCTGCGCCGCCTCGTTGATATCCTTAGCATTCTGCGTCTGCGCATGCTGCTGCCAGCTCACCGAAACGGAGCGTAACAACGCGATGAGTGACGTCGGCGTCGCGAGCAGAATCTTCTTCTGCGCCGCCCACACGATCAATTCATGATCCCCCTCCAGCGCCGCACTGAACAGCGATTCTGCCGGGATGAACAGCACGACATAATCCAGCGAGTTCTCGAATTTGCCGGGATAATCCCTTTCCGCGAGTTGCTTGATCGTGTCCTTCAGTTTCTTCGCATGGATCGCCAGCGCCTCCGCACGCTTCATCACATCCACCTCATCGGAGGCATTCAGGAACTCCAAATCCGGCACCTTCGCATCCACGATGATCACCCGCTCGCCAGGCAACCGCACGATCATGTCTGGCTTGCTGTCGCCCGCTTGCGCCTGCTCTGTGAAATCACAATGTGCGCTCATCCCCGCCGCCTCCACTACCCGCCGCAAGGTCTCCTCCCCCCAACGCCCACGAGCCTGATTCGAGCTGAGCACACGCCGTAGTTGCAACGTCTCCGAGGAGAGCGACTGGCTCTGCTGCGCCAGATGTTCCAGATGCTTCTTCACCTCGCCCAACGCCTGCGATTGGCTCGTCTCGCTCTGCTGCAACCGCTGCTGATACACATCCAGTTGTTGTTTCAGTGGCTCCACCAAGGTCTTGATGGACTCCTGTCGTTGCGCCAGATCCCCTTTCGCCGTCTCTTGAAATTTGGCCAGCGTCTCATTCGCCAATCGCAAAAACTCCGGCTGCGTCGCCTT
>JAJNBN010000136.1 GCA_021156225.1 Verrucomicrobiota bacterium
CGGATCCGACGGGCGGGAAGAGTTTGTGGAGCAGCGGGTTTTTGCCGTCGGTTTATCAAGGCGTGCAATGTCGCTCGCAAGGCGATCCGATCTTGTTCTCGAGCAATCCGGAGGGCATGAGCCGGGAATCGCGGCGGCGCAGTCTGGATGCGTTGGCGAAGCTGAACGAGATCGAGGCGAAGCAGTTCGGCGATCCGGAGACGCTCACGCGCATCCAGCAATACGAACTGGCGTATCGCATGCAGATCGCGGTGCCGGAAGTGTTCGACATCGCGAAGGAACCGGAGCATATCCGCGAGGCATACGGGGCGAAGCCGGGCGAGGGATCATTTGCAAATAACTGTCTGTTGGCGCGGCGTTTGGTGGAGAAGGGCGTGCGCTATGTGCAGCTTTACGACTGGGGCTGGGACATCCACGGCACGGGCGCGGGCGATGATCTGATGACGGCGTTTCCGAAGAAGTGCCGCGATGTGGATCAGGCGGCGGCGGCGTTGATCACGGACTTGAAACAGCGCGGGATGCTGGATGAGACGTTGGTGATCTGGGGCGGGGAGTTCGGGCGCACACCGATGAATGAGGAGCGGAATGGTTCGAAGCTTTTGGGGCGCGATCATCATCCTCACTGCTTCAGCATCTGGATGGCGGGTGGCGGCATCAAGGCCGGGCATATCCACGGCGAGACGGATGAGCTGGGCTACATGATCACAAAAGACAAGGTGACGATACGCGATCTGCAATCGACCATCCTGCATCAGATGGGCATGAACCCGCATCAGTTCAGTTATAAGTATCAGGGATTAAATCAGCGGTTGATAGGGCCGACGGATGAGGGTACGGTCGTCAAAGGTTTGCTGGCCTGAGGGCGGGTAAACATTGAATCAGCACGGTTTGCTTCCGGTTGTGGGGAGGAAAGGCGCGGGCAAGGGGATTGCCCGCACAGAATAACTACAGTAAGCCAGCCGGATTGTACGGGGAGGTTGGCCCGATGGGGAAATGGGCATGGCTACTTTTCATCTGGTTATCGAGCCGCCTTCGGGCGGGCGGTATGAGCATCGTCTGGCACTGGGCAGTTATGTCTTGGGGCGGGAGCAAGGGGCGTGTGACGTGGCGATCGTTTCCCCGGAGATCTCGCGTCGGCATGTGCGGCTGACGTTTAGTGAGACGCAATGCACGGTGGAGGATCTGGGGAGCACTTCGGGGACTTATCACAGCGGGCTATCAGTGCGGGAGAGCCGTGCCCTCGCGTATCCGTTGGAACTGCATCTGGGGACGGTGCGACTGCATATCACTTTGGCGAAAGAATCGGCCGGCGATACGAACGGGTCGGGAGTGGCCGGGCATTACACGAAGGGAGCGGAGATCGCGAAGGGCGGCATGGGAGCGGTGCTGGAGGCGAACGATCAGTTGCTTGGCCGCACAGTGGCGATGAAGGTGGTGCGGCATGACATCGGGGACAGTGAGAGCATCCGCTTAAGATTTATCCGGGAGGCGACGGTGCTGGCGCGGCTCGAACACCCGAGCATCGTGCCCATCTACGAGATGGGGAGGGACGCGGAGGGGCGGCTGTATTACACGATGAAGAAGGTGGAGGGGCGGACACTCCAGGCGATTTTGGATGATTTAAAGGCGGAGAAGGCGGCGACGGTGAAGGAGTTCACGCTGGACCGGTTGTTGAACATCTACCGGAAGATCTGCGAGGCGATGGCGTTTGCCCATGCGAAGGGAGTGATCCATCGCGACCTGAAGCCGGAGAACGTGATGGTGGGCGCGTATGGCGAGGTGCTGGTGATGGATTGGGGTCTGGCGAAGGTGCTTTATGATGTGGCGCAGACGGCGCAGGAGATGCAGTTGTTGTCCGCAGCGGACAGCGCAGCGGTGAATCCCAAGGATGGCACGTTGCCGACCGGATTTGCGGAGCTGAGTGATTCGCAGTTGCGCGGGAGTTCGCAGAATCTGACGGTGGATGGGTCAGTGATGGGGTCGCCGCAGTATATGCCGCCCGAGCAGGCGGAAGGGAAAGTGGGGGACTTGGACGAACGGGCGGATGTATTCAGCTTGGGCGGTATTTTGTATGCGACCTTGACGCTCAAGCCGCCGGTGGAGGGACGGACGGTGAAGGAGGTGCTGGACAAGGTGAAGAGCGGGAACATCGTGCCGCCGACGCACTTCAACATCGGGAGCACTTCCGCCGCGGGAATGAAGCTACCTGCTGGCACAGTGACCGATCCGAAGCAGATCACGCCGTTGCCGCATTGTCCGGGTGGGCGAGTGCCGGGTACATTATCGGCGATCACGATGAAGGCGCTGGCTTTTGATCGTGAGCAACGTTACGGGAGCGTGGGTGAGTTGCTGGCGGATGTGGAGGCGTATCAGCGGGGTTTTGCGACGAGCGCGGAGGACGTGAACTTGCTGGGGCAACTCGCGCTGTTCATGAAGCGGCACCGGGGGATCACGGTTTCGGTAGTGGTGGCGTTGTTGTTGATAGCGGTTTTGACGGGCGGGTTTGTCTGGCGGATCGGCGAGGAGAAAATCGAGGCCTTAGCCCAGGCGGACCGGGCGACGGAAGAAGCGGCGAAGGCCAAGGTGGCTGAGCAGACCGCCAGACGGGCGGAAGGCAAGGCGGTGCAAGAGTTTGGGAAGGCGCAGATCGCGCTGGCGGAGGCGGCGTTCCGCAGCCAAGACCTGGAAGGCATGGTCAAGGCGCTGGAGGACTGTCCCCCGGAGCGAAGGGATCAGACGTGGGAATATCTTTCGGCCAAGCGGGATTTTTCTTTGCGCGCTCTCGCGGTTTCTGGGCGACCTTACCGGGCTGTGCAGAAGGTCATCGCTTTGCCGGGCAAGTCCGGGGTGTTCGCGGTGGTGGTGCAACTCAGCGGGATCGATCTGGTGGACGTGACGACTGACCGCATCGCCCAGACGATCGAGACCGGCGTGAACGGGCCGAAAGCAGTGGCCGTCTCCGGTGATGGGAAGCTGATGGTGGTGGCCGCCAAAGAGGGGGATACAGTAATGGTCTTCGATCTGGGCTCAGGCCGGAAAGTCAAGACGTTGCCGTTGCCGTTGCCGGAGAAGGGGCAGAAAAAACGGGTGAACGACTTGATTCTTAGCCACGATGGGCGCCGCTTGGCGGTGAACCGGCCGATGGAGAATTCTTATATTGAACTTCGGATGATAGACTTGGAGACGGGGAATTCACTTTGGAGTCAGCGGGAGGACAATGGCAGAATCACCTTTGATCGAAGCGGCACTTTGCTCTCCATGGTGACGGCCGGGAGGAGCCGGTTCAGCCGGTTGCTGAACGTAGCGGATGGGAAGGTAAAATCCAGCTTAGCTTTAAACGCCACGTCTCACGCGTTCAGCCCCAATGGCAAATGGCTGGCCGTGGGAGCCGCCGACGGATCGGTCTATATCATGGATGCCCAAACCGGAGAGGTACGGCAGCGGGGCAGACTATACAGCGGCCAGTTGGAACAAATGGCCTGGACGGTGGATAACCGGTTATTGACCATGGGGGATGACGGAAGATTTAGGAGCACTAACTTGGTCTACCGCTGGCGCCTAGCCTTATGGCGGGCGGAAGACCTGCAACCATTGGGGACTTTTCACGGGCTGCCGACTCATAATGGATTGGATTGGAGCCTGGCACCCGAAACCGGCTACCTGCTGACGGCGCAAAGCCCGCCCCGGCTCTGGCGGGTACCAGTGGGTCTGGAGGCGATACGCAAGACCCATGCAGCGGAGCAAGGCTGGAGTTGCGCGTTCATATCGGACACTCTGCTGCTGGGACGGAAAGAATTTATGCTGGTGTGCAATGACCTGAGCAATCCGGCTGACATCGTGGAGGTGCCGGGAGGCTCACTACATGGCCATACGCTGGGAGCCAGTCATTGGCCGAGCGGGATGTTCGCCACGGCAATGCGGACAAAAACTTCACCCCTTGAGTTGAAATTGTTTTCCAGCAACGGCAAAGCGATCGTGCAGAGGTGGAGCAAAACCATCCAAGATCGAGGTTCGCAGCTCGAATTCGATCAGGCGGGAGAGCGGTTGCTGTTGATATATCTCAGCAATCCGAATGTCGAGGTTCTGTCCACCAAGGCGGGTGAATCGTTGTTGAGGATCCCAAAAAAAATGGAGAGCGGAGTGTTTGCGGGCAAGGCAGGCAATATCATCGGTTTGATTGCCGCGAAGCGTTCGGCGACGGGGGCGGCGGATGAACTGTGGCAACTCGACGGCCAGACCGGAAAACCGTTGCAGACGAACACGTTTGATTTTCGCGGCAGTTGCCTAGTGGCTTCGCCTGATCGCAGCCTCGTAGCTGTGGGCGGGGCAGACCAGATGGTGCATATCTTCGAGGCGGAGACACTCAAGGAGAAGTTCTCCTTCCGGGTGCATGATGATGAGGTCACGGCGGTGGCGTTTCATCCCGGCCGTCCGGTGATCGCGACTGCGTCCATGGATGGCTCAGTGAAGCTGTGGGATTACACGACCAAGAAGATGGTGAATTACTTCATCGGCTTGGAGGGGACGCCGGTGTGCCTGGCGTTCAGCCCCAATGGCAAATGGCTGGCGGTGGAAGGGCAGGAGCACACTTCCCGGGTTTACGATGTGAGCCGGGATATGCCGATGGCCGTGGCGAAATGATTTTTCAGTTCTTGCTGCCCACGCAGTAGAGATACTCCTGACGCGGTTCGGTTTTGGTGGCGACGCGGAGGTAGAGGCGGTTGCCGCAGATGACGGGGGAGGCGTAGGCCTGGTCGCCGAGCTGGTTTTGGGCGAGGAGCTTGAAGCTCTTGGGTGTGGCTTCATAGACGTAGGTTTTGCCCGCGACATTTGAGGCGTAGATGCGGTTGCCGACCATCACGGGCGAGGCGTAGAAATCGCCGCCGAGACGTTCTTTCCAGAGTTCTTCGCCGGTATCGGACTTCCAGCAGGTGGCGATGCCGGCATCGAGCACGGCGTAGAGGTGGCCTTCTTTCATGATCATGGAGGGGACATAGACGCGGGAGATGTTTTGCCAGGCAATCTTGCCGGAGCCATCGGCCATGACGGCTACCACGTGACTCTTGGGATAGCCGCCGCTGGCGAAGATGCGCGTGCCATCGGTGACGATGGTGGTGACGCATTCCTCGGTGGAGCCTTCGATCTCCCAGATCACCTTGCCATTGAGCGGGTCGTAGCTGGCGATGACATTGCCGCCGGCCATGACCATTTGGGTGCGGCCACCCGCCTTCACGATGGAAGGTGTGGTGTAGTTGTGATGCTTGGGGCGGGGCTGGCTCCAGACGACTTTGCCGGTCTTGCGATCCAAGCCAGTGACCACGCCGCCGCCTTTGTGATCAGCGGCAACGATCACGAGTGATTCATGAACCACAGGTGAGGCGGCGAAGCCTTGGTGGATGACGTAGTCGCAGATCTTTTGCTGCCAGAGTTTTTTGCCGTTGAGGTCAAGGGCGGTGGTGTAAACGGCGGCGGAGTTGAGGAAATTGATGAAGAGCTGGTCGCCATCGTAAGTGACGGAAGCGGAGGCGGCGGAGGAGTTGGCCTGTTTGCCGGGTTCGGCGCCTGTGCTATGGACTTCGGTCTGCCAGATGAGTTTGCCATCGAGGCGGTTCAGGCAGATGACGGATTGGGTGCGCTTCACGGGGTCGGCGGTGGGCAGATAGATGCGGTCGCCCACGACCGTGGGTGAGCCGTGGCCGCGGCCAGGGATAGCGACTTTCCAGAGGACGTTTTCTGTCTCGCTCCAGGTGGTGGGTGGATTTTGATTGGGCGCGGCGTGGCCATCGCGCGTGGGGCCGCGCCAGGCGGGCCAGTCATTGGCAGCAGGAGCGGCTTGAGCCAATAGCGGCAAGGAAAGACAGGCGCAGACAAGGGTGGTAAAAATCATGCGGCAGTTCATAGGGATTGCGGGAGGGAGTGTCGCCGAGTCAGGCGGGTTGGGCAAGCCTGTTGGACGGGAGCAAGCGGGTGAAGTGATTGGTCTGGGTATGATTGAAATAGAAAAAATAAAGGAGACTCCATTGACCAGCGGCGAATTCATTTCTAGCATATAGCCTGACTCTGGGGCGGACGATAGCTGTGGCGTATCGTACGGATGGGCTTATTGATGTCATGCAATCCAATCCTTCATCACCGGCGGAAACGGGACCGATCAAGATCACGGATTCAGTGAGTGCTGCCCAGCGGGCGCTGCCACCTGTCACCGGACTGGCGGATGATGCGACGGCGCGGCTCAACCTGCTGTATGACCTGCCCTTGCAGTTCGCAGCCGAGCGGGATGAAAAGGCGCTCTACAGCCTGATCCTGAATCGCGTGGTGGATTTGATCCCCGGTGCTTTGCGCGGGGCATTGCTCATCTTCGAGCCGGCTTCGGGCAAGCTCGCGTTGCGGGCGAGCATTCCGGCGGATAATCCGCCGATCAGTCGGACACTGATCAAGCGGGCGGTGAGCGAGGGCAATGGGTTCATCTGGAGCTCGGAGGGAGAGCAGGATATCACCAAGAGCATCCAGCGCATGGGCATACGGACGGGGATGTATGTGCCGTTGCTGTGGCAGGGTAATCCGATGGGTGTCCTCTGCGTGGATAACCCGGAGCGTCCTTCGGCTTTTTCCAAAGAGGATCTGCAGTTCCTCGTTTCAGTGGCGCATTACGCGGCGGCGGCGGTGGCGAACCAGCACTTGCAGGTGAGTCTGGCGCAGAAGAACAAGACGATGGAGCATCTGCTGGCGAATTTTTCACCGAAACTGCGGAGCACTTTGCTCCAGAAGGCGCAGGAGGGGAAACTGAAGCCGGGCGGGCAGAAATCGCAGGTGACCATCTTGCTTTCGGACTTGCGCGGGTTCACACGCGTGAGCACGGGGTTGCCTGCTGAGGCGGTGGTGGAGATGTTGAACGATTATTTCTCGGCGCTGGTCGAGGTGGTTTTCCAATACGACGGGACGGTGGACAAGTTCATGGGGGACGCAATTCTCGCTGTGTTCGGCAGTCCGGAGATCGATCCGGATCATTCGATGAAGGCGGTGCGGGCGGCCATCGGGATGCAGGCGGCGGCGGAGCGCGTGAATACGCGACGCAAGGAAGCGGGCCTGCCGTATTGTGAACTCGGCATCGGCCTGCACACGGGCGAGGTGCTGCATGGTTTCATCGGCGCGGAGGAGCGGCTGGAATATACGGTGATCGGGGATACGGTGAACAAGGCCTCGCGTTATTGCGACGGGGCGAAGGGTGGCGAGATCGTGTTCAGCCCGGAACTGTTCGGGGTGCTGAATGGCACGCTGCAGGCGACGTCCTCAGTCATCCAGACGAAGCACGAGGGGGATCAGAAGGCGTGGGTGTTGAAGTGCAAGACGTAGGGTTGGGGAGGCCTATTTTAACAAGTCGAGCAATCCGGCTGCACCCTCGGCCAAGGGATAGCTGGGAGATTTCTGTGCTCCGGTCCAAGGTTTGCTGGCTGATTCTTCGCGTCGTTCCGTGGTTGGTTGCAGGCTCGAACAACCGCTACAGAATAATAAGCAGATAATCATGGCCTGACAGGTGCGCGTGCCTTTGCGCAGACGTTTGACGAACCTCCGAATCATTTGTTCCGGTGCGTCAAGATGCATCATGGGGAGAATTTAGGTTGTTTGGATGCTGTTGGCAATTGTTGGGTGATTGAGGAGTAGGGTTAACAATTTTGAGCAACAACACGTATTCCAGAACGCCTTTCCACTTAACTGGTTGGTTTTCAGCGGGATGCGGATTGCAGAATTCTTTCAGGAAAATTGGCACTATGACAGCGGATGTCATACTGCCCCGGTTAGTGTGGAGGGCATGAAGATAGAGATGGGGAAGGAAAATGGCGAGAGGAAGGCGGCGGCTCGGAGGGGCTGGGGGCAGGATTTTACATTTGGGCGGTGGATTTCTTTATGGTTGGAGGCGGGCAAAGGGGGTATGGTGCGAGCATTCGCCGTGTAACCCGTTTGCTGTGCCAGCGCGTCTGGCTAGGTATCGTCATGCACTTGAAGAAGAGACAGATGGTGGTGAGGTTGGTTTGGGCGGGAATCGCGTGGATGGGGGGAAAAGTGATCGTGCCGGGGAATGCTTCGGAGAGTGAATTGTATCGGCGCATCACGTTGCCGAAGGGGCATGAGGAGGCGATGCCGAATCGCGGGGAGCCGCTGAGCAAGGCGGAGGCGGGGAAGATCCGGGCGTGGATCGATGCGGGGGCGAAGTGGCCGGAGAATTTCACGGGCGGGAAGCATTGGGCGTATGAGGTACCGAAGCAAGCGGCGCTGCCCGCGGTGAAGCAGAAGGGGTGGCCGAAGAATGCGGTGGATCACTTCGTGCTCGCGCAGTTGGAGCAGGAGGGCTTGAAGCCATCGCCGGAAGCGGACAAGGCGGCGCTCATCCGGCGGGTGACGCTGGACCTGACGGGCTTGCCGCCGAAGCCGGAGGAAGTGCAGGCGTTCCTCGCGGATACGAGTTCGCAAGCTTATGAGAAGTTGGTGGATCGCTTGCTGGCGTCGCCGCAATATGGGGTGCGCTGGGCGAGGCCGTGGTTGGATCTGGCGCGGTATGCGGATTCGCATGGGTTTCAGCGGGATGATTTGCGCGATCTGTGGCCGTATCGGGATTGGGTGATCAATGCGTTGAACGCGGACATGCCTTTCACGCAATTCACCATCGAACAACTGGCGGGCGATTTGTTGCCGAATGCGACGGATGCGCAGAGGGTGGCGACGGGATTCAACCGGTCCGCACCGACGAATGTGGAGGCGGGCAGTGATCCGGAGGAGACGCGGGTGAACCAGGTGCTGGATCGCGTGAACACGCTGGGTGCGGTGTGGCTGGGCACGACGCTGGAGTGCGCGCAGTGCCATAATCACAAGTATGATCCGATCACGATGAAGGATTACTACGGGTTGTTCGCGTTCTTCAACAACACGGCGCTGGAGGCGGACCGGACGAATCCGAAGGTGCCGGGCTCCATCCAGTTCAAGGGACCGTTCCTGACGGTGGAGGATGCGGAGACGAAGGCGGCGCGCGAGAAGTTCACGGTGGAGATGAGCAGCATGGAGGAGAAGATCGCCGAGCGGGAGAAGGCGTTGAGCGGCAAGGTGGCGGAGATGGAAAAGGCGCTGGCGGCGAAGGTCGGAAAAGTATTGCAGGAGCATGTGCTGGAGATCGCGCACTTCGAGACGAAGGAGGGTTCGGCGGGTCAAGTGCTGTCGGACAAGTCGGTGCTGATCAATGACGAGGCGCCAGACAAGGACACATATTTCGTGACGGTGAACACGATGTTGAAGGACATGACGGGTTTCAAATTGGAGACCTTGACGGACCCGTCACTGCCGGGGAATGGGCCGGGTCGCGGGGATGACAAGCGGCCGAACTTTGTGCTGAACACCTTCGCGGTGAGCGCGGCGAAACAGAACAGCAGCGAGGCGAAGCCGGTGAAGCTGGCGAAAGCGAAGGCGGATTTCGCGCAGAAGGGTTTTGATCCGGAAAAAGCGATCGATGAGGACGCGAAGTCGGCGTGGGCGATCAACCCGCAGTTCGGCAAGCCGCATTGGGCGACGTTTGAGACGACAGAACCCGTGGGGTATGAGGGCGGGACGAAACTGACGTTCACGCTGGTGCAGGAGTTTGGCGGTGGACGATTGATCGGGCGGATGCGGCTGTCGGCGTTGACGGGGAATCCTGAGGCGGAGGCGATGCCGGCGGAGGTGGTGGCGGCGCTGAAGGTGGCGGAGGCGAAGCGCACGGCGAAGCAGAAGAAGGCGATCACGGAATTTTGCCTGGCGCAGGATGAGGAGTTGCGGAAGTTGCGGCTGAAGAAGCTGGACCTGGATCGCAAACTGAAAGCGGCGAAGGGGTCGTCCACGCTGGTGATGCAGGAGGTGGAGCAGCCGCGGATGAGCACGGTTTTCGGACGAGGGGATTTTCGGAGTCCGGGGGAAAAGATCGCTCCGGGGGTGCCGGGGGTTCTTCATCAGATTAAGCTGGAGACGAAAGCGAAGCAGCCGGTGACGAAGAATGAAGCCGGCCCGACACGGTTGGACCTGGCGAAGTGGCTGGTGGAGCGGGAGAATCCGTTGGTGGCGCGGGTGACGGTGAACCGGTGGTGGATGGAATTGTTCGGGCACGGATTGGTGGCGACGGCGGAGGATTTTGGCATCAAGGGCGAAGTGCCGACGCATCCGGAGTTGCTCGATTGGCTCGCGGTGGAGTTCATGGACAAGGGGTGGTCGATGAAGCAGACGTTGAAGACGATGGTGATGTCGGCGACTTACCGTCAGGCGTCGCGGGTGAGCACGGAGTTGCTGGCGTTGGATGACCAGAACAAATTGTATGCGCGCGGACCGCGCTTCCGCATGGATGCGGAGATGATCCGGGACAATGCACTGGCGATGGCGGGATTGATCAATCTGGAACAGGGGGGACCACCGATCAAACCGTATCAGCCCGAGGGGTTGTGGCGCAAAGTGGGCGGGCAGCAATACGACTATGTGGTGAGCCCGGGTGAGGAGAAGTATCGGCGCGGAGTGTATGTGGTGTGGAAGCGCGGTGCGCCGTATCCGAGTTTCACGACGTTCGATGCGAGCGGGCGCATGGCCTGCACAGTGAAGCGATCGCGGTCGAACACGCCGTTGCAAGCGCTGACGTTGCTGAATGATCCAGTGTATGTGGAGGCGGCGTTCGGGCTGGCGCAGCGGGTGCTGAAGGAAGTGCCGCAAGGGGATGTGGCGGCGCGGATTGAGAAGGCTTTCACGATCTGTCTGGCACGCGCGCCGAAGTCTGAAGAGGCGAAGGTATTGGCGGAACTTTACAGCAAACAAC
>JAJNBN010000137.1 GCA_021156225.1 Verrucomicrobiota bacterium
TGGGCCACGCTCTCCCGGTCATCGTGGTGAGGGCATAAAAAAGGATGACCGTGGCCAGAAGATGGAGGCTGACGTTCATCAGGTGATGGCCTGATGGATTCACTCCGAAGAGGGTGACATCCAGCATGTGAGAAATCCACGTCACCGGATGCCAAAATATTTCGGCGCTTTCCGTGAACGCCCAAACGATACCGGCCCTGGAAAATCCCTGCATCACGGCCGGATTGTTTGTCACGTGCAGGTCGTCATCGTAATTAAGGAATTCAAACTTCGACGCGGGAAAGAACAGCAACAGCGTCACCAGGCCCAGGCAGAGGGCGATGCCGCGGATGAGATTTCGATGGGCCGATTCCATTGCTGTTGCCCGCCTTGGTACGTCAGCGGGGCGGCAGGGTGAAGCCAAAAGCGCAAGGAGCGAGCATTGGTTTTATCAATGTTGACGATTTCATTATCAATTCACGCAATGTCGGCCGGCCATTCTATCCTGCTGGTCGAAGTCACATTTTTCCAGTTGATGAACAGAAAGGCCATCTCATGAAACCCAGCGCACAAGCGGAATTGATGCATCTGCGGGATGACTATGAACATATCCGCCGGCAGGTGGAGCGGCTCGGTTTTCGATTGGACACCTTCGAGCAGGAGCTTTTAACCGAACAACGGGGGGAGGCGGTCGGAGCGACTGGGCCGGACAGGACACCCGTCCAGCCTCCGCCGTTACCTGACTTGCCCCTGATGCCGTTTCCGCCCATGGCCGGGAGTTCTGCGACCGTTGAGGCGGCTTCAATCCCGCCGGAACAGCTTTCCGCTCCGCCTCCTTCCGTGGAGGGCGTCAGTGCTCGTTCGGCGAATCTTGAGATGAAGCTGGCGACGTATTGGTTCGTTCGGTTGGGGGTGGTGCTGTTGCTGACGGGATTGGCCTTTTTCGGTTACTTCACCTACCAGCATGTCATTCCGCAGTTGAACCAGTGGGGCAAGCTGGGGGCGATCAGTCTGATGGGGGCATTGTTGATCGGCGGCGGTCTTTGGTGCGAGCGCCGTGCGGACAATGAGAAGCTGCAAACTTTCGGGCGGATCATCTTCGGCGGCGGGTTGGCGACGCTCTACTTCATGCTCTATGCGGCACATCACATCCCCCACTTGCAAGTGGTACCCAGTGCCACGGTGGATGGCTTGCTGCTCTTTGGCTGGGCGGGCTTGATCGTATGGCTGGCGGACCGACGCCGCTCGGAGGTGCTGGCGCTCTTTGCTATCGGCATGTCCTACTACACCTCGGCAGTGAGCCAGTTAGGTGTATTCACGCTGGTTTCGAATCTGATCCTGACGATCGCCTCGGTAGTCTTTCTGGTGCGGCATCGCTGGGCGGTTCTCTCACTGGCCAGCATGGTGGCGACCTACATCGGATATGGATTCTGGCGTTTCTATCACAGCATGGAGTGGCTTACCGGGCCCGGTGGTGACCAGCTCTGGCTGGGGGTGGCGTGTCTGGCGGGTTGCTGGCTGGTCTTGACGGTGGGTGCCTTCACCCGACGCACGCCAGGATTGGACGCGACTACTCGGGCCGCCATGCTCGTGCTGAACAATTCCTTCTTCTACGGCAGTGCGGCATTGACGTTTGTACAGTTCCATCGCGAATCCTTCTGGTGGGTGTCGTTGGCATTCGGCGGTATCTGCACCGCGCTTAGCGCAGTGGCGAATCGAAAACTCAGCGATGAATCCATCGTGCGCCAATGGTTGTTGGGGCAGGGGGTGCTGTTCGTGACGATAGGAATTATCGAGCATTTCAGCGGCGTGCACCTCGGGTTGATCCTGTGCGTGGAGGCGCTGGCCCTGATGCTCGCGGGGCAGGCCATGAATCTGCGCTTACTGCGCGCGGCGGCGTATGTGGTGGGTTTTATCGGCACCTTTTCCGCATGGTCAGGCATCGAATTGAACAATTGGGCGGCTGGCATGGAGGCGCTCGGGGCTGGTTTGGTGCTGGCTGCCACCGGCTGGTTTGTGCGCCGTTACCGTGCGGATGAGGATTGGCTGGCGACCAAGGTGACGTTGTGGAGTGGAGCGGCGCTACTGCTTTGGTTTGAAATCATCTGTCATAACGTGGATGAGATACATCGTCCGCTGGTCCTGTCCCTCGCCGCGTTGCTGCTGGCGCTGGCCTTGCCGCTTCATCGCCTGAAGCCGCTCGCGACTTGGGGCCAAGGTTATCTGATCGTGGCGCAAGGAATGTGGCTGACAGACACGCAGATGTTTTTTCCGGCGTGGACCATTGCCGTTCTCATCGTCATCACCTTCGCACTCGCGCAATGGTGGCAGCGGCAGGAGACGGTGAATGAAGAAGGGCGGACGCTGACGTTGTCGTTGCTGGCCATGATGGCGCTTTTCCTCGGTTTGCATTGGCTGGCCCGTGAGTGGGTGCTGGACCAGCGAATCCTGGTGACGGCACTCATCGGCGTGCTGGTGGTCGCTTATGGGGCGCTGACGCGGTGGTGGGCGCTGACCGTCATCGGCCAGATCATCATCGCCTATCTCGGTGTGCAGTTTCTCCAAGGCATGGGCCGGGTGGATGACATGCGCAATCTGGTGCCCGTGCTCACCTTTGCGCTTTTCGGCGGCGCTCTCCGCATCTGGTCGGCGAGCAATGGACAGAAGGATACGCGTGATAGATTCGACTGGCTGGCGAACACCTACCACTTGCTGGCCGCCTTAATGACCATTGTCTGGATACATCAATACGTAGGCCATCTCCAGCACGTGTGGATGCAGATGGCGTTGGGCTTGGGCATGTTCCTCATCGGTTGGAAGTTTCAACGGCAGGGCGCGTTGCTACTGGCTGTGCTGTTTGCGGGAGTGGCGTTCTTTGATTTCTGGCTGCAAAAGGGCGCGCCCCATGTCTATTGGGCCAATTTGCTTGCCATCCTCACACCGCTGGTCGTGCAACAGATGTTGCGTCGTTCCCGTGAGAGATTCGAGGTGGAGGAGCGTTGGCACTTGATGCTGACGGTCATCAGTGGCGTGAGCGTCTGGCTGTATGTCTCCGAATGGGCGGCCAACCGGATGCTCACCGCAAGCTGGACGGCGCTGGCATTCGCCTTCCTGGCGGGTGGATTGGTCGTGAAAGAACGTGCGTGGCGCTGGCTGGGTTTGGTGATGCTGACCTGCGCCATCGGACGCGCCATCTTCATGGATGTGTGGAAACTGGGTGTGCTTTATCGGGTGCTGAGTTTCATGGCCTTGGGCATTGCTCTCATCGTGCTGGGATACATCTACACGCGATATCAGGAGAAGATCAAAAAGTGGCTGTGAACTTGGAGCGCCGACCTCTGATCGGGTGCGAGTGCCAAAAGCACAATGTCGGCGTTTAGTTCACAGCGGGTGATTCGCGCCGGATCGGAGACCGGCGCTCCGCAGAATCACTTGTTCGCCATGACGATGAACTCCAGCAGGTTTGCCAGGTCTTGTGGTGTGAGTCCGGCTTCCAGTCCTTCGGGCATGAGGGATTGGCCGTTGCTGTTCATCTTCACGATATTGCTGCGGGTGACGGTGGTTTCCTGGCCGAAGGCCATGCGCAGAGTGACGTTGCTGGGGGATTCATTCACTACGAGGCCGCTGTAGCTTTCACCGTCCCTCGTATCGATGGCGTAGCTGAGGAATTGCGGTGGCACTTCGCGATTGGGGTCGAGGATGTTCACCAGCAGTTTTTCGCGACCAGTCGTTTTCACGGTGACAATGTCTGGCCCGAGAGCGTGGCCTTCACCTTCGGCGCGATGGCAGGAGACGCACCGTTCCGCATAGATCAGCTTTCCTTGCTTGGCATCGCCTTTGAGTTTGAGGGCGGGCTCGAACGCTTTGATTACATCGTCGCGTTTGGGCGTGTTGCTTTGGGCGAAGAGTTTTTCCGCCCGACCTTTGAGTGCGGGATCACGCTGTTCACGCAGCCGTTTTACTTGTGCCGCCGAGATTTCATGAGGTTTGATTTTCCCGGTTTCCAAGGCAGCCAACAGGTCCTGGTGATATTCAGTCCTTTTGAGCAACAGCTCGGCCGCTGATCCCCGGGCGGGTTGCGTGAGTTGATCCCACTGTTTGAGGAGACTGCCGGGCATGTAATGGGATTGCTTGCCATCCAAAGCAGCCAGCGCAGCCAGTTGGATGGCCGTGCTGTTCTCGCGTTTTAGCAGGGAGGCCAGCAGCTCCGCGCTGTCTTGTGGATTGAAGGCCAGCGCTTGGATGGCTTCGATCCGGCTGGCGTCCGGCAGGTCCGCGCGGGTGGCGTCTTTGGCTGCAGCCGAGAATATCTTGGTGAGGTATTGATTCTGATCCACTTTGGCTAAAGTGTATCCGCTCCGCTTGGCACCTTCCCCAAGTGCCCGAACATAAACATAGGCATCCGGTGCGCCAATCTTCTCCAAAGCGGCCAGCGACTCGCTAGCGCCGCGGAATTCCATTTTTGCGCCGGCGAGTGAGAGCAACTCCGGCAGAAAGGCGCGGCCAGCAGCGGACTTATGAAAGCTTCCGTCTTTGAAGGCCTTCGCGAGCAGCGGTTCAACGGCGGGGGGCATGGAATTGAGCAGGGCCACACGCATCCATTTATCGGCACCATCTTGTTTGGCCAAGGCGAGCAAGGCGGGTCTGCGGTTGGTTGGGTTCAATTCACCGAGTGCGAATGCGACCTGATAACGCACGGTGATGTCCGGATCATTGGCCAGCTTGGTGAGCGCTTCCGGGAGCAAGTTGGAGGCGGGCGGTTTCAATAACTTCTCGGAGAGCTTCACGGCGTGAGCGCGGACCAAGGCATCCGAATCCTTCATCGCTTGCAGAACGATTGTGCTATTCAAGGTGCCTTGCCCCTGCAGCGCATACAGTGCGTGCATACGTCCATATGCCGACTTCGATTCCTTCAGCAGTTGCTCGAGCAACGGCGTCGCCGTCTTGTCCTGTTGCTCAAAGAGCAAGCGTGCGGCGGTATCGCGATGCCAGCCATTCGGATGCGCCAAGGTGGCGACCAGCTCTTGCGTCGTTGCTTTACTAAGCGCAGGCAGTTTGGGTTGCTGGAAGCCATCGGGCACGACGCGATAGATGCGGCCGCGGTCGTTGCCGCTGTTCAGGTCCACGAACTTCTTGATGGACTCGGGGATGGACCACGGGTGCTCGATGACCTCGCGATACATATCGACGATGTAGAGGCAGCCATCGGGTGCATTGGCGAAGTTCACGGGGCGGAACCAATTGTCCGTGCTGGCGATGAATTCAGATTTCTGTTCATCGGCCGCGCGCTCGGCAATGAGTCCTGCGCCATCCGGACGGATGCGTTTGCGGTGGACGAGATTACTCCCGGCATCACCGATGAAGGCGTTTTCCTGAAACTCGGGCGGATACGCATTGCCGCGATAGATGGTGACTCCTGTCGCGCCAGTAAAGTAACCGGAGGCGCGCCCACCACCTTCCACCACACCCTTCACCGTGCCGTCCACCCGCCACTTGGTGCGGATGATGCGCCAGGCTTCATCGGGACTGGTGCGATAGACCTCTGCCGCCGGGCCATCCACGGGAATGTCCACCAGCGGATTCGGCATGAGGTAATTCGGGTTGCGTGAGGCATACTTGCTATCGAACAGGTAGGCCATCAAGTGGCGGCTGTTGCTGGTGGCATAACGGCGTCCGTTGCTATCGAAGCTCAGGCCGTTCTGACCGCCACCGGCTTCAGCGAAGAGTTCGAGAGTGGTGGTGTTAAAATAGAAGTCGCGTCGGCTCACATTCAAAGGTGCGTCATTGGGACGGGCGAGGTTGCGCAAGACGCCACCGTTCGGACCAGTTGCGCCGTGGATGCGGTTGTCCAATCCCCAATGCATGCTGTTCGGCAGGGCCTGCATGTTCAGGCGGGCGATGCCTTCGCCGAAGCCGGTGAAGATCACCTTTCGTTCATCCGCTTGGCCGTCGCCGTTCGTGTCCTTGAACCAGATGAGGTCGGGGGAAGCGGTGACGAAGATGCCGCCATTGGCGCAGATGACGCCGGTGGCCCAAGGGAGGTCTTTCGCGAAGATCGTGCTTTTGTCGAATTTCCCGTCGCCGTTGGTATCTTCTAGCAACTTGATGCGGCTGAGTTTTTCATCGCGGCGCTCGGAGTAATCGATCATCTCCACCACGAACATGCGGCCGTTTTCATCGAAGGAGATGGCCACAGGCGAGACCAGCAAAGGCTCATGGGCGACCAATTCCAAACGGAAACCGGGGCGGACGGTGAACGTTTTCATCACGTCCGCCGGCTCGGTGGGCTTCAGGCGGGGCAGGTCTTGCGCGGTCAATTCGGGCTCAGCGGCAGACAGATTGAAGGCCAGGGCGAGCGTCGCAATAACCAGCGTGGCGGTCGATGTTTTCATGGTTCAGCCAACAGACTACTGACGATGATGGATACGTTTGTATTTGAAATCCTTTGGCGAAGGAACAGAATTTGCCATGCCTAATTTCACCCGCCGCGATTTTCTGACAGGCACCGCCGCTGCCCTCGCGTGCTCCTGTGTCACCGCTGGAGCCGCTCCGAACCCGGATGAGCCGATCATCGATATCCATCAGCACACGGATTATTCAGGGCGGACGAATGAGCAATTACTCATCCATCAGCGGGCCATGGGGGTCACGACGACGATTCTGTTGCCGGCGGGGCGGCCGATGAATCTGGACTCCACGCACAAGGGTAAGTCGAACGGATTGGCAGCGGAGGCGAGCGGTAATGAAGCGGTGATGGCGATGGCGCGGGCGAATCCCAAGGAGTATCTCTTTTTCGTCAACGAAGTGCCGGACATCCCCGAGGCACAGAAGGAACTGGAGAAGTATCTAAAGCTGGGCGCGAAGGGCATCGGCGAGCAGAAGTTCAATGTGGATTGCGATTCTGTCCACATGCAGAAGATCGCGGAGGTGGCTCAGGAATTCGATGTGCCGGTGCTGATGCATTTCCAGCATGAGACGTATAACAAAGGGATCGAGCGTTTCTACAAGATGCTGGAGAAGTTTCCGAAGGTGAACTTCATCGGCCATGCGCAGACGTGGTGGGGGAATATCGACAAGGAGCATGTGCAGACGGTGCTCTACCCGATGGGCAAGGTGACACCGGGCGGCATCACGGACCGATACCTGACTGACTATCCGAACATGTATGCGGATATGTCAGCGGGTTCGGGACTGGGGGCGTTTCTGCGGGATGAGGAGCATACGAAGGCATTCTTCACGCGGCATCAGAACAAGTTGCTCTTCGGCACGGATTGCAATGACACGATCAGCCGGGGGCCGGGCTGTCAGGGCTCGCGGACGATTGCGGCTATCCGGCGATTGGCGCCGAGCAAGGAGATCGAGCGGAAGATTTTCTACGGGAACTCGAAGCGGTTGTTTAAGTTGTGAGGCCAATCCGGTAGGGCGAGACTCCGTCGAGCCCTTGCCAGATGCAAGCGTAGGCAATGGTTCAGAGTCGTGATCTGGAAAGCTGTCCGATAGCCGGAGCAACCGTCTTGGTTGACGGATGCCCTAAGGTTTTAGTTTGGGCTATAGAGGACTCTCGCCCCACCGGGTGGAGTAAACTTGCTTTTGGAGGGGAATTCGGCTCCCTTGGCTTATCTAAATTTTATGGCACGCACACCTTCCACCATGGTTCCGCTGGGCACGCCCGCGCCCCACTTCTCTTTGCCTGATCCGAGCGGCAAGGTTTATTCGCTCAGCGATTTCAAAGGCGCACCGGCTTTGGTGGTCGCGTTCATCTGCAATCACTGCCCGTATGTGAAGCATATCCGGGCGGAACTGGCTAAGTTCGGGCAGGAATATCAGGCGAAGGGGGTGGCGATCGTGGCCATCAGTGCGAATGACATCGTGAACCATCCGGATGACAGCCCGTCGAAGATGGCTGAGGAGGCCAAGGCGGCGGGCTATACGTTTCCGTATCTCTATGATGAATCACAAGCCGTGGCGAAGGCGTATAAGGCGGCGTGCACGCCGGATTTCTTCGTCTATGACCAGGAACAGAAGCTCTACTATCGCGGGCAGTTTGATGAGAGCCGTCCGC
>JAJNBN010000138.1 GCA_021156225.1 Verrucomicrobiota bacterium
CGGGAGCGGTGTTCCTGAACTGGTCGGATGCGGCGATGGCGCATCCGGCGGGTTACTACATTTATCGCCGCTCGATACCCACGAATGAGACGTTTCGTATCTGGCTCAATACCAACGGGCCCGTTGTGCAGGCGGGAGACATCTATTTCCTTGAGATGACAGTGGATAATGCGCCGACTCAGTTCATGCACGACCGCCTCTCCACCTATCGGCACAACACCTCGTGGCGTTTTCAGGGCGGCACCGTCTGGCCGTATGGCCTCGCGGGTTCCACGTTCCGCGACAGTTCCACGGTGGCGCCCGAGAATGGCGGGGCGACCAGCCTGCGCATCCACAATCCCGGCACGCATGAAGTGAGCATCCGCCAGACGCGCTTCTCCACACCCCAGTTTTATGGCGCGTTCTATCCGAATCTGGTGCCGGGACGCACATACCGTATGGAAGCGTGGTTGAAGCAGACGAATGTGCCGAACGGGCACGTGCGCTTTTTCCTGAGCCAGCACTACAGTTCCGTGCAAAACACGTTCACGGTGGGGAATGAGTGGCAGAAGTTCAGCCACCTGTTCACCGCGCCCGCACTGCCTACGGCTCAAAGCCTTTCGGAGATCTGCCTTGCCTTCACGGGGCCGGGAACGGTGTGGGTGGACAATCTCTTCATCTATGAGGACGCGGACAGCAATGAAGCAACGTTCCCGGCCTTCGCATTGAAGCCGGTGGTGGCGCAAGCATTGGCCGATTACAAACCGGGCGTGGTGCGCATCTGGACGGGAGTCGATACGGAGTATTGGGGTGTGACGATGGATGATTGGACACAGCCGGAGCCGGTGATCGGGCTGCACTGGGAGGGAGATGTTGGGCGGCGCACGCCGGATGACCCCTACAAACTGCCCACGGCACTGAAGATGACGCGCGATTGTGGCGGTGAGCCGTGGCTGATCGTGGGCTCGTTCATGACGGAGCAGGAATGGCTGGACCTGATGGAATATATCGCCGCGCCGTATGATCCGGCAATCGATACGCCGCAGAGCAAGCCGTATGCGTATCGCCGCTACAGCCAGGGGCAGCATGCGCCGTGGACGGATGTGTTCCCGCGCTGGCACATCGAGTATGGCAACGAGCTGTGGAACCCGGCGTTCCAATGGAACTTCGGCACCGGCGATCTGGCCGGGCAGTTCACGGAACATTTCTTTCAGGTGGCTAAGTCGAGCCCATGGTATCCCGCTGTGGCGGACAAGATCCGCTTCCAGGCCAATGGCTGGCTGGTGCAGGCGGATCGCACCACGGGCTACGGCCATGCCGCTTCGCTGGCTTCGCCTAGTTCCGATTACAACAATGTGGCGATCTATATCGGTGGCTGGGAGGCGGGTATTGCGGCGGGCGGCACGAATGTGACGGATAGAGGCTATCAGGATTACCTGCTCTATTCGCCCACGTTCATCCGTTATTTCATGGACCAGCACGCGGCCTCACGCGATGCGAATGCGGCGGCGGGGCATCCCTACCGCGTCTCGGTATATGAGGGTGGACCGGGTTATGCCAATCCCTCGCCGGGACAGCCGTTTGAGCCGGTCTCGGAGACGTATGGAAAATCACTGGCAGCAGCGGTCGCCACGATGGACAGCTATCTTTACAACTCGTATCTGGGCATTGATCCGCAGGCGTATTTCTCCTTTGCGTCTGGCTACAACTGGTCTTCGCATTCCATCCATGCGAATGGCTACCATCCGCATGTGAACTGGCAGGCGTTGCAGTTGCGCAATCAATACGTCACCGGCGGAATGATTGCGACGCATCTGAACGCGGCCACGACGATGGATGTGCCTGCCTTCCTGAATGCGAACGGGAATGTGCAGGTGCCCGCGCATGATGATGTGCCGCTGATATCGACGTATGCGTTCAAGGATGGGAACAATTATTCGATCTTCGTGATGTCACGCAGCATAAGCAATGCGACTCCGGTCACGTTGCGCCTGCCGTTCACGAGCATCACCAGCGGCACACTGCACAAGCTCGTAGGGGACCCGCGCACGAACAATGCCGTGCAGCTCACGTTCTCGCCGACGAGTGAAGCGGTGATGGATTTCACGCCGAACTATCACTTCATGCTGCCGCCTGCGGGCATTTACCTCTATGTGTTCGAGGGCGCGACGACGCCGGAACAGGCGGCCCCGGTCCCGACCATCAGCCTGGCATTGGGACAGCAACATTTCACGACGACACCCGTCGCGGCATTCAACGTGTTTTTCAGCCAGCCGGTGACGAACTTCACGGCGGATGACATCGTCATCGGCGGCACGGCGGGCGCATCGCATGTCACGGTCACGGAGCGTTCACCATTCAATGGCACGACGTATCTGGTGCTCGTCAGCACGTTCAGTTCGGCGGGGACGATCACCGTCCATGTGCCTGCGGGGGCGGCCACCGGCACCAATGGCTTGAGCAGTGCCGCGGCCTCGGTGATCGGCAACTCCGTGCAGTTCAGCTACCCGCCCGCGCAGAATTTGTTGCTGGCGTATGAGGACTTCAACGTCGTGCCGACGAATGCGCTGCATTTCCTGCAAGGCATCACCAGCGGCACGGGCTGGAGTTCTGCCTGGTCGATGCAGACTTACACGCCGACCAATGGTTTTGACAGTTACAAGCTGGGCACGACGACGCCCCTGGGCTTTGGCAATCTGCTGACCTCGGGCAACTATGCGCGAGGAGGTCGTGGATACGAGTATGCCTTCCGCGAACTGAACGTGAATGCGTTCGGATCGTTCGCCGTGTACGGCGCGACACCGCCAACTGTCGGCCAAGATGGCACGACATTGTGGGCGAGCTTCCTGATCCGCAAAGACACGGATGACGTGGGACCGGTGCACATCTCTTTCGTGAACACGAACGGCATCAATATGTATGGGCGGCTGAACATCGGGGCGGGTTTCTTTGGGAATCCTTCGGTTTCAGGCGGCACACGCTATTGGTCGCTCGGCGTGGCGAATGCGGCGAACTCGGATAACCAGACCCTCCGCACGGGTGTTCCGGTGGTGGTGGGCGAGACTGTGTTGATGGTGTTGGAGTTGAGGTTCGGCGTGCAGGACACGATCAACCTTTATGTGAATCCTTCGCTGACAGGGACCGCTCCGGCCATTCCGAGTGCCACCATCACGACGACCGGCACCGCAGACATCGCGTTCCGGAATGTGCGGCTGTATGCGGGGAATGGTAACGGGCTGGTCGGCGCGGATGGCATCAATCGCGGGTCATTCGATGAGTTGCGCTTCGGCGACAGTTTCCTGGCGGTCACACCGACCGCCACGCCGGTGATCGTCGCTCCGACCATTGTGCAGTCCCCGCAGAATGTCACGGTCCTCGCCGGTGATACTCATACCTTCAGTGTCAATGTGAGTGCCTCTACACCGCTCAACTATCAATGGCGGCGTAATGGTTTACCCCTGAATGGTGAAACGAATGCCACCCTGACGCTGCAGGAAATCCTGCCAGAGGATGAGGCGAACTATGATGTGATCGTGAGTAACGCGGCGAATTCAGCTACGAGTGCAGCAGCGCAGCTCACCGTGCTGGAACTGCCTTATATCATCACGCCGCCGCAGAGCCGGACGGTGAATGCCGGGGCCAATGTTACGTTCACGGTGGTGGCCGGTGGCACGGCGCCGCTTAGCTATCAATGGCGACGGAATGGCGAGGGATTGCCGGGGGAAACAGCGGCGTCCCTGACCTTGAGCAATGTGACGGGTGCGGCCACGGCCAATTACAATGTCGTGGTCAGCAATGCCGCCGGGTTCATCGTCAGCAATCCGGCCGAGTTGACGGTCAATACTCCGGTGACGGCTCCTTTGATCAGCGCGCAGCCGGTGAGCCGGGCCATCACGGATGGTGGGAATGTGACCTTCAGCGTGACGGCCACCGGTTCCGGGCTGGGTTATCAATGGCAGTTCAACGGCACGGACATCCCGGGAGCCACAAATCCCAGCTACACGATGAACGTCAACGATACGGCGCAACTGGGCAGCTATGCCGTAGTGGTGAGCAATGCTGGGGGAAGTGTGACCAGTGAGCCCGCAGCATTGGTGCTCATCACGCCGCAAATCTACGGGGGGCTTACGCTCGAGGGGCCGGTGGGAGCCATCTTCCGCATCGATTACACGACCAGTCTCGGTGAACCGGTGGCCTGGATGACGTTGACGAACATCACGCTCATGACGCCGGTGCAGGAGTTCGTGGATCTAAGTTCCAAACAGCAACCGCGCCGGTTTTATCGCGTGGTCGCCCCTTGAAAAAGGTCCCAAGCAGGCGGCGATGGGCGCGCTGTTTTTTGCAATGTCCGTTTCTGTGCTATACTGGGCACTATGGGCAAAGACAAGATCATCAAAGAGCTGGCCACGGCGTATGCCATGGAATTGGAGACGGTCCAGAATTACATCGCCAACTCCGTCAACTTGGACGGTGTGCGCTCCGATGTGGTGAAAAAGTCACTGGCAGCTGACATCACGGCGGAGCTGGGACATGCACAACGGATCGCCAAGCGTATCAAGACCATGGGCGGGATCGTTCCCGGTTCACTGGATTTGCCGCGTAATCAAAAATATCTGCAACCGCATGAAGACACGACGGATATCGTGGCGGCCATCAAGGGTGTCATCGAGGCGGAAGAAGGGGCCATCGCGCAATACACCAAAATCATCAAGATGTGCGATGGGGAGGATTTTGTGACGCAGGACATGATCATCGAGATCTTGTCGGACGAAGAAGAGCATCGCCGCGAGTTCCTCGGCTTCCTGCAGGAGTACGAGAAAAAGAGAAAATCGTCGAAGAAGAAATAAGAACCGGCGACCGGTTCAGTTTTTTCCAGCAATCCGCTGTCGGCTAGTCCGTCAGCGGATTTTTTGCGAAGACGTATTCCTTCACGATGCGGCCGTTGATCAGATGTTCCTGGATGATCCGTTCGAGGACATCCGGGGTGCAGGAGTGATACCAGGTGCCGTCGGGATAGACGACGGCGATGGGGCCTTGGGTACAGACTTTCAGACAATTCACCTTGGTGCGGTAAACTTGTGGCTCCGAACCGACGAGCTTCAGTTCCTTGAGGCGGTCTTTGAGATACTCCCACGATTTCAGGCCGACCTTCTCGCTGCAGCACTTGGGCTTATCCGGTCCGGCGCAGAGGAAGATGTGGCGCTTGAATTTTTCCAAGCCCAGCACTTCGACGGATTCTTCCAGTGTCATTTCGCCCATGAGGGTAATTTACGCTGGGTTGTGAGAGGGGGCAAGGGCGCGCCGTTGTCGGAGGGGCTGGGTATGCAAATTGGATAAGAACGTAATGACGTTGATGACTCACCTACTGGTGTTCCGAACGTGAGTTAGTCGCAGGTGCTAGAAACATTCTTGGCTTCGGCGGCGGCCCGCTGAGGACAGCGGGCCCTACCATGCTTATGCTTTCAAGGCTTGGCGGCGTTCGGCGGCGTAGGCTTCGAACTTGGTTTTGATTTCATCGCGGACACGGCGAAAGACAGTCATTTGTTCCTCTTCGGTGCCGGTGGCATGAGCGGGGTCATCGAAGGGCCAGTGAAAGCGGTTCACTTGGCCTGGGTAATGCGGGCAGACTTGATCGGCTTTGCCGCAGACGGTGATGACAGTTTCCACGGGTTGTTGCAGAAACTCGTTCATGCTCTTGGAGCGGTGGTGGGAGATATCGATGCCGATCTCGGCGAGGGCTTTAATGGAAAGCGGATGCACGTAGCCCGCGGGCTTGGAGCCGGCGCTCTCGACATTGAGGATGTCACCGGCGACGTGGCGCAGGATGCCTTCGGCGATGTGGCTGCGGCAGGAGTTGCCGGTGCAGAGGATGAGGACAGTGGGTTTGTTGGCGGTCATAGTTTCGTCTGGTTAGCAGCACTTGGTTTTCTCCAACTGAGGAAGCTGCGGGATGATGAAATTCTGGGCGCTTTTGGCGGGAGGGGTGCAATGCTCCTTGGCCAGGCAATCCGTGTGCAGGATGCCGAGGTGGACGGTCAGGGTGTTTCCTTCCGGTGCGATGGAGGAGATGGGGAACTGCGAGATGAACGGGGCTTCGTATTCGAAATCAACAGCGAGATCATCCGCTCCCAAAACCGCGGAGGCCTTGTCCAAGACTTTGAGCAAGGTGCCGGCACTGATGCGGTGCTCGGTGTCGTCCGCGAACCAGATCTGCATGCGGCAGGCGGAGTCCTTCCGCACGGTGCCGCCGCAATCGATGAAGTGTTTATCGATGCGCGCCACTTCGGTGATGTGGGCATGCGGCGGGATCTTCGTGCCGATGGGGAGGACGAACTGGAGCGGTTTTTCCGGATGCTGGCTCAATGATTTTTTGAATTCTGAGAGGTTCATAAAGTTTTAGTTTTTAGGGAGTGAAGTTACAGGAGGTGGACAGCAGCTTGGGCAGCAGCCCGGTTCGCGAATGACGCGGCAACTGAGGATGGCCAATGCTCCGCCTAATGTGGGGGCGAGCAGGTACACCCAGAGGTGCTGCAGATTCCCGCTGATCAAGGCCGGGGCGAGGGAGCGGGCGGGGTTCATGGAGGCGCCGGAGATGGGGCCGCCGAACATGGCTTCCAGGGCGATGACTGAACCGATGGCGATGCCGGCGGTGATGCCTTTTTCCTTGGCGCCGGTGGAGACGCTGAGGATGACGAACATGAGGAGCCAAGTCATGATCAACTCGAGCACGAAAGATTGGAGCGGTGAGCCAGAGGGCAAGGTGGCTCCCAGGGTCGGGTGCGAGGGGAAGAGGAATTTCAGTGTGAGACACGCGAGCAAGGCACCGGCCACTTGGGCGATGAGATAGGGGAGGACGTGAGCTTTCTCAAAGCGGCCAGCGAGGCAGAAGTTGATCGTGACGGCGGGATTGAGATGCGCACCTGAGATGTCGCCCAAGGTGTAGATCAAGGCCAGCACGACGAAGCCGAAGGTGAGGGCAATGCCGGGATGGGTGATGGTGCCGCCGGAGACCTGATTGATGACGATCGCGCCACAGCCGCAGAAAACGAGGGCAAAGGTGCCCATGAGTTCAGCGAGTGCGTGGCGAGTGATAGTTTTCATGGGAACGAATCAGGAGCAGCAGGCAGAGATGATTTCGCCGGCCTGGTTGCTGACCTTGTGAAGGCGTTTGAGGTCGCGCTGGAAGACGGGCTCGGTCTTGGCGGTCTGGGTGAGAGCATGGAGTTGAGCTTGGATGGCCCCGGAAGGTTTTTCAGCGAGTTCGTAGATGACCCAGTTTTTGTGGCGGCGATTGGTGACCAGGCCGCTGGCACGGAGGAGGCCAAGGTGTTTGGAGATCTTCACCTGCGGGGCGTCCAGGATGTCCTGGAAATGGCAGACGCAGAGGGGGCCTTGCAGGAGGAGGTGCAAGAGGCGCAGGCGGGTTTCATCCGCCAACAAACTGTGGAGCTTCGCGAGCTGCATGAGGTCTATATGCTCTAAAAAGAATATTCTGTAAAGAGAATATTCTGTAAAAGGAATACAGAGTGGGAAGGTCAATGACGATTAAAAGTTTTACAGAAGGCCGCGGAGGAAGTGGGGTTTTATAGGGCTGATAGGTCCAATAGGATTAATGAGGCACTGGGAAAACTGCCTGAAACTTTTGGAGGAGGTTAGCGCCGTCTAACGAGTGGCCTAAGCGGTCAAAAGAGCAAGGAGATGACAGAGAAAATCCCAGGCAGAGGCCAGCGATGGGTGCATTTTTCAGCGAGAACCTCCTGTCATCGAAGCGATTCGAAATCGATATGCTGAGCTGCCAAAAGGTGCTTATGCATTTGGTTGTGTATATTCCCAAGAGTGGCTGTTATCCTCACGCGTGTTTACGAGGGCTGGGAATCCTATGAGTTCTGAATCCCATACAGAGGCGCGCCAGGTGGCGGAGGCCGAGGTGAAGCGGTTGCAGGCGGAATTGGCGGAAGCCAGTCTGCGGTGGCAGCAGCTGGCGGCAGAGTATGCCACCAACGAGGTGCGCCAGCGGACGTTAGCGCGATTGATGGACACCTTGGAGGGCAAACGGCAGGAGGTGGCTCCCTTGCATCTGGAAGACGGGCCGAGTCCGATAGCGTTGAAGGTGGTCAAGGAGGGGGCCCGATTGCTGTTGCGAAATCAGGCGGCGGGAGATGATGACGGTTTACGGCCGTTCGGTGACAAAGGACGAAAATCACTCTCGCTCATGTTCGCCCCGGTGCGGAATGGTGACAAAATCCTGGGCAGAATCTCAGTGCAGAGCTATCGCGAGAATGCCTACACACAGTCGGACCTGGATGAATTGCAGGTGACGGCGGACTTGTGTGGCGGAGCGTTTGACCGCATCCGCACGGAAGCCGAACTGCACGCGCGGGAGGAGCAGTACCGGGAAATCGTGGAGACGACGCAGGAGGGTGTCTGGGTGGTGAATGCGGAGGGGGTGACAACG
>JAJNBN010000636.1 GCA_021156225.1 Verrucomicrobiota bacterium
CAATGATGAGGAATTGCTGGAGTTGCTGGAGGATACGCCGTCGGCATTGCTGGAGTGGCCGAATGGAGAGCGGACATTGTTGATCGTGGAGCATCGGTGAAAACAAAACAGGCGGCCCGAAGGCCGCCTGCTGCTAAATCAATCACAGGTCCAAAACCTGTGCCTGGATGATTACTTTTTATTCGCCGCACCCCAGCCGCGGACGAAGCCGATGCATTGGGAGATGTCGGGCACGGAGTTTTCCCAGTTGTATTCGTATTCGATGGAGATGTTGCCGTCGAATTTCTGACGGCGCAGTTCGGCGAGCATGGCGCCGATGTCCGTGATACCGGTGCCGAAGATCATGTCGTGGTTGCTCGGCCCGAGGGCGCCGCGGTCTTTCATGTGCAGGCTGATGATGCGGCCTTCGAGGAGTTTGATGGCATCGATGGCCTTGAGGCCGGAGGTCTGCCAGTGGCCGACATCGGCGGCGGCACCGATGCGTTTATCGCGGTTCTTCACAAGGTTCAGGACGTATTCAGGATTCCAGATCTTGTAGTTGGTGTCTTCGATCTGTTTACCTTCCGCATCTTTCTTGAAGCGCTTGGCGTGCTGGTGGAAGCCGACCTTGATGTCGTATTCCTTCACCATCTTTTCGATCATGTCGATGGAGCCATCGGATTCCGTGGTGATGGCGTAGAGGCCCATTTTCTTGGCGAATTCAAAGACCTTGCGCGCACCGGCTTCGTCATTGGGAATGGTGACGACGCCGTAGTTCACGACCTTGATACCGTGTTTCTTCAGCTTTTCCTTCACGAGATCGAGGATCTCATCCGGAGCATCATGATTGCAGAAGGCGTCCGGGCGTTCCTTGCTGAGTTTATGCTTGGGGTAGAGCTCGATGGTTTTGCCGCCGGTCTGCTCGGTCTTTTCAATGGCCTCAAACAGGGTGAAGCGATTGAAGCTGTAAGCCTGCACACCGACCGCGAAGCCGCCGGTGTGGTATTCAGCGGGGATGGGATTGGCGGCGAAGGTGAGGCTGGCCGGTAGCGTGGCCAGCGCGGCGACGAGAGACAGAAAGGCACGTCGGGTGAACAAGGATTTCATGGGCAATGAGATAACTGGCGGAAGCTCATTGGGCAATGACGAAACGACCCTCTCCCCGAACGAGGAGAGGGCGATGAAAATCCAGAACGCGGTGAACACTATGGAACTGCTGATCCTTCTTGCGGCCTACGCTTGTGTACATTCTCTAGTGCGGTATCGCGCAAGGGGCCTTCGGGGAATTGCGATACCCAGGCAAGGGTGGCTTCGGGTTCCTGTTGCACCCAGCGTTGGACGATGCCGATGAGGGCATCGTCCTGAGTCCGATTTGGAGTGATGGATTGGACGGCGAGGCTCGCGGCGGACAGGGGATCGTGATTGCTCCACGATGTGGCAATCGCCGCGAGCGTGCGCTGGCGCAGGCCATCGTTGGTGATCTGTTTCGCCCACGCGGCGGCAGCATCGGGTGAGGTCAGCGCCCATTCGCTGCAGGCGTGAGTGATTAGTTCGTCGCGTGCGCCGTTGGCGGGAAGTTCACGGGCTAGGGCGAGTGCGTCTTGAGGCACATTACGAATGGCTTCGTAAGCGGCCATCAGCAGTGCGGAATGGCGGTCATTCTCCGTTGTGAGTTCACGGGCCCATTGCGCGGCTTTTGCCAAATCACGATGAGCCCATTCGGTGACGACGCTGTTGATTGCTTCCTGACGAGTGTCGCCTGCGGGCATTTGGGCAATCCATGGTGCGGCTTGCGCCGGGTCGTTGCTGGACCAGCGGCGGAGCAGGCGCAATTGCAGATCCCGTCCGGCATTCGTCGGGTCTTGCTCTTGCAGTATTTGAACTGTGGCCGGCAGATCGGCGCTGGTGATGTTGTCGACCAATGTCTGTAAGAGTTCCTCGCGTTGCAGCGGGTCCAGCTCTGCCTGAACGCGAGCGATGGCGGTCAAGAGCTGGGGAGTGTTCTTATCCAGCGCCTGCGTTTCTCTAGTCGCCAGGAAACGAGCCGAACGGATGGCGGGGCGCTGCGTTGTGACTGGAGGTAATCCGGCCGCAGGTTTCCCAGCGACCGGTTTATCAACACGGTCAACCAACAGGACACCGGTAATAACTAGGCCCAAGCTGATGGCCCCGATGGCAATGTGTTGCTGTTTCATATGCAGTTCCGTCGGTGAGGACGGACGTCTTTTATGATACGAGGCGTTTAGGGCGTCGGTGTCACGTTGTCGAAGGTGACGGTGGAGAGGATACCATTGGTATGGCTGCTGACGGGGAGGCCGATGTAGACGCTGCTGGTCATGGTGATGTTGGTGGAACCAATCGTCGTCCAGGTAGAGCCATTGGTGGAACGGGAAGCGGTGAATGTGTTGCCAGTCCGTTGCACACGCAGCCAGTGCGGTGCGGTGAGGCCATTCGTTGCAACCGACCCCGAGGCCGTGCCGACACCGGCGCGCCATTGGAAGGCCACGCCACTACCGGGCGTCACATAGCACGAGGCATGGGTGGAGTTGGCATTGAGCGTCTCGCGGATCATAACGCCGGCCTTGGCCCAGACATCGGTATTTTGCTGGGTGGCGACGCGGGCCTGGATGGTGCAATCGCCACTCGCGGTCTGATACACATAGCGGAAGGCATCCGCCGTGCCCCAGATATCCGCACCAGCTCCGGCCACGGTGAAGGTGCCCGTGTTGTAACCGGCGCTGCCCGTGGCGCCGACGGAACCGATGTCGCCGGTTTGCCACGGTGAAGGCAGCAACGGAATCACGATGGAGTTGGTGAGCGTGTTATTCGTCTCGTTGCTTTCCGTGATGCGGTTGACGTCATCCACATAAGCGCGGACGGCGTGAGTGCCGGTGGTCGCGGTCCATATACTGGAGCCGCCGGGACCGCCATTGACGGTCAATGTGCGAGAAGCACCGGGAGCGAGGGAAGTCGTACTGGTGTCCGACCAGCTAACTTGAGTGCCGTCCACCCAGAAGCTGACGCCATGGATCACGCTGCCGGGAGTGGCACCTGTGCCGGTGTTCTGGATAGTAGCGCTGAAGGTCACGGCTTCACCGTTCACGGGTGAGGTGGGGGACCACGAGATGCCGGTCACGATGAGGTCAGGCACTGGAGCGACTGGCGTGGCGCTGGCCTGAGAAGAGTTCGCGCTCTCGCCACCGGCATTCACGCCCGAAACCACATAGTAATAGGTGGTGCCGTTGGCCAAGCCGGTATTCGTGAAACCAGTCGAGGATGGACTGCCGACGGTGGAGTAAGGTCCACCGCTGGTGGTGGCACGTTTCACGTTGTAACTCGTCGCACCAGAAACAGCGCCCCAGCTCAAGACC
>JAJNBN010000139.1 GCA_021156225.1 Verrucomicrobiota bacterium
GCGGATATCGTCACCAAGAAAGCATATCGCGATTTCCGTCTGCACATCGAATTTCTCGTGATGAATCCCAAGGGCAACAGCGGCGTGTATCTGCAGAATCGTTATGAAATTCAGATCCAGGAGGGTGACAAGACCAAGCACGGGATGGGCGCGGTGATCAACGAGACGGATTCGCCGTATGACAGCTTCGCCGGACTGGGCAAGTGGAACTCCTACGACATCGTATTCCGGGCCGCCCGCTTCAAGGATGGCAAGCTGGTAGAAAAAGCGATGGTGACGATGTATTTCAACGGCAAGAAAGTACATGAGAACGTGCAGATCCAGAAGGTTTGGGGCGGGGCGAACTCCGGAGTGGACGGCGGCAATGATGGTGGCAAAGGCATCACGGACACCGCGCAGGGCTTGAAGCTCCAGGCGGAAGGGCATGATGTGCGCTATCGGAACGCGTGGATCAAGGAGCTGGATCTGAAGGATGCGGATACGAATTTTTAAGCCCCGCCGTATTTGATGGTGCAAGGTGTGGCCCGCTGTTTTCAGCGGGCCTTGCCATTTTCACCTGATTCACTCACTTTTTGACGCTGTGTTTCTGGGTTCCAATACTGAACTGCAAAAGGTCGTCATCCATTCGGATGGCGGCTGTCAGGGCAATCCGGGACCGGGTGGATGGGCGGCGGTGTTGACGTGGGGCAAGCTTACGCGAGAGGTGAGCGGCGGCGTGCCGGCCACGACGAACAATCGCATGGAATTGATGGGGGCCATCGAGGCCCTCAATGCGCTGAACCGCCCCTGCGAGGTGGAGTTTCATACGGATTCCCAATACGTGAAGAACGGGGTGACTGCATGGATGCACGGATGGAAGCGCAATGGCTGGAAGACCAAGGCGAAGGAACCGGTGAAGAATGCGGACCTGTGGCGGATGCTGGATGAGGCGGTCACAAGGCACAAAGTGAGCTGGCATTGGGTGAAAGGGCATGCGGGGCATGCCGAGAACGAGCGTTGCGATGAACTGGCGACCAAAGCCATGGACGATATTCGGAAGCGATACACCAAGGCGGAGTTGCAAGTTTGCCTCAAGGAGTTCAATGAGAGCGTGAGCCCCTCGGCATCGGACGGAGTTTTGATCCAGAACCAGTAATGGACGTGACATGAATCGGAACAGGGCAAGGTTCTTTCGTCCCTGCGGGTCTGGGGCGTTTTTAGGCTATTAAACCCACCGTTGAAAAACGGTGGGCTATTTTCGGATGTCCCTGCCGGGACAAAGAGAACAAAGGAGAACCACAAATTTCATGCAAAGCATTGTCATGTCTGTTTGGCCTCATTAGGCTTTTTGAAATTAGCCATTTGAACCATACGCTTGAGCACGACTACTTCTAATTCTGTAACGATTTTGCCGCCTGAGAAGAAGCCTTGGTACAAAGTGCTCTATATCCAGGTGCTGATCGCGGTCGCACTGGGCATTTTCATCGGCCATTTCCAGCCTGATTTCGCCAAGAAAATGGAGCCGCTCGGGCTCGGATTCATCAAGCTGATCAAGATGATGATCGCGCCCATTATCTTCTGTACGGTGGTTCATGGCATCGCATCGATGACCGATATGAAGCGGTTGGGGCGAGTGGGGTTTAAGACCTTGCTCTATTTCGAAGTGGTTTCGACGCTGGCGCTGGTCATCGGTCTTGTGGTGGTCAACGTTTTGAAACCCGGCGAAGGTTTCAATGTGGACCTTAAGACGCTGGATACCGCCAAGACGCAAGAGTATGTGCATCGGGCGGAAGACCAAACCATGGTGAAATTCCTCATGAACATCATTCCAAACACGATGGTGGATGCGTTCGCTAAAGGAGATTTGCTGCAAGTATTGCTGGTATCTGGCCTAGTCGCCTTCGCGATCGGGGCCATGGGGGAAAAGCGGATACCGGTACTAAATGCGATTGAAACTGCTTCACATGTGTTCTTTGGTGTCATGCGCATCGTGGTAAGGGCGGCTCCCATCGGTGCCTTCGGGGCCATGGCCTTTACTGTTGGTGAGCATGGCATCAAATCATTGGTTAATCTCATCGAGCTGATGCTTGGATTCTATGCCACGGCCACTGTCTTTGTGGTGGTAGTGTTGGGGGGCATCCGTTATTCCCACGGGTTACAGCTTCAATCTCGACGGAACCAATATTTACATGTCCATGGCCGCTGTGTTCCTGGCGCAAGCCACCAACACGCCCTTGGATTTGAAGCAGCAAATCGCCCTACTGCTCGTCGCCATGGTGTCCTCCAAGGGCGCCAGTGGGGTGACGGGTGCGGGCTTTGTGACGCTGGCTGCTACGCTGGCAGTGGTGCCCACCATTCCCATCGCATCGCTGGGGTTGCTGATTGGCATTGATCGCTTCATGAGTGAGTGCCGGGCGATCACTAATCTCATCGGTAATGGTGTGGCGACGGTGGTGATCAGCCGCTGGGAGGGTGAGGTGTCTGCGGAGACGTTGCGGGCGAATCTAGATCGGTTGCTGCTGATTAGCTGCTGGTGGTGCAAGGCGGCTGAATCCGCGTTGCCGCAACGGCCAGCAGATGCGCTGAAAGGCAGCGAGATCGTACAACGCATCGCGGCACTGGGTATGGGGGCACGTGAGCAATTCATCAAGGAACAGGTGCTGCGCGGAAATGTGCCGGATTTTTGGCGGCGCTTTGTGACGGTGGAGGTGGTGCGACAGCTTGACGGGCGGGAGCACCGGGTGGCGTATCAGGTCGCGCCGGATTATCTCGCGCTGGGTTCGGACGCAGATCATTTCCTCGCGCCAATTTCTCCGATGCTAGCGCAGAGTCTGGCGGACGAGTTCGGCTGGATGCTGCCTACGCGCCAGATGGTGAACGATATCTATTTGGCGGCAACGGTGAAGCTGGTGCCTACAACCATCGCGCCGAGTGAGGAGATGACCACGGTGCCGGTCTTTCAGCAGCATAATGAGATGGTGAAGCGGCAGCTTCAGGAGGCTATGAAACAGCATCCGTTGGGCGCATTGGTGGCCGGGCATAAGAAGGATGTGGTCATCACCACGCGTTTGGCAGCGGCTCCGGGCAAGGTGGCCATCTATGGGTGGCATCAGGCGGTGGGGAAGCCGATCCAGCCGCTTTATTTGGGACATACGAATGCATGGGTGGATTACAGTCAGGGGGTCCGGTTTGTGCAGCGAGCCATGCTGGTGAATGGCAAGAAGACGACGGCGAAGGAAGTGCTGGCCGATGTAAAACTGGCGGCTTTGCTCAGTGATGAGGGGTCGTTGGCGGTGCCACGTTACGAGTTTTCCAAAGTGACAGCCAATCCAATGGTCACAGTGGGAAAGGACACTCGTTTCGCGGAAAAGGTGGAAACCTTGACCTTCGATCCCGGTGTCCGCGTGGTGATCAATTCACCGGCTGAGTTGGATGCCAATAAACCGGTGCGTCTGGTGCTTTATGCGCTGCCGAACGGCAACACCATTGAGCAGACGATAGGACGCAAGTTGAAACCGGGGGATGACTGGCATTTTGATATCCAGCATATCGGCGCGCAAACACGCTGGCTGCGGGCGCGCTTGCCCGAGCTGAATCTGGTGGTGGTTTATCTGGAGAACAGCGACAAGTCCTGGCCGACGTGGCGGCGGAAGAATGATGCGGATAGCAAACGGATCTCGGCCATCGTGGAGACGCTGCGCCAGCGTTTTCCGAAGAACACAACGCGGCTGGTGCTCACGGGGCACAGTGGTGGAGGGAGTTTCACTTTTGGTTATCTGAATGGAGTGAAGAGCATCCCGGAGGATGTAGAGCGGATTGCGTTTCTCGACAGCAATTATGCCTATGATCCGGCACTGGGCCATAATGATAAGTTGGCTTCATGGCTGGCCGGTGATACGCAGCGTTATCTCTGTGTGCTGGCGTATCACGACAGTATCGCGCTCCTGAACGGGAAGACGTTCGTGAGCGAGAGCGGGGGGACTTGGGGACGGAGCCTGGCGATGCTGAAGGATTTGGGTGCGAAGTTTCCGTTCAAAGCGGAAGTGACCGAGGAATGGCAGCGGCATCAGGCGTTGGATGGACGGGTGAAGTTTTTAATGAAAGAAAATCCGGCCAAGGCGATTTTGCATACGCGACAGGTGGAGTGGAACGGATTCATTCATGCGATGCTTACGGGGACGGAGCTGGAGGGCAAGGGCTATGAGTACATGAACGGTCGCGTTTATTCGGAGCTGATTGCAGTCGAGTAGATTTACTGCATGGGCAGATTCAGCTCCACGCGTTGACCGCCGCGCAGCACAGTGGCTTTGACCTTTTCACCTACGGGATGTTTCTGCAGCAGGTAGCCGATGAGTTCGCCCTCGGTGATGCGGGTGCTGACGCCGGCGAGTTGGAGAATGACGTCGTCTTTCTGGAAACCGGCGTTTTTGGCGGCGGCGTGCTTGCCATACTGGCCCACACTTTTCACGTAGAGGGCCATGTTGTTCTTAGGGAGCTGACGCTGGGTGCGTTCCTCATCGGTAAGGTCGAGCAGCACCATGCCGCCGGTGGCCATGCCGCGCATGGGCCAGGTGCCGACGCGCTTGGAGATGTCCGCCTTGCGCCGCCAGTTGGCGGGGAGGGCGATGGTGACGGTTTGCTCAGCGCTGCCGCGTTTCACGACGGCTGGGACGTTGCCCGCTTCGGGAGCGAGATGCAGCGCCCAACTGAAATCGGCGATGGAGAGGAGCGGTTGCCCGGCGAGGGTGATGATGTCATCACCGGCTTGGAGGCCAGCCTTGGCGGCGATGGAGTTGGGGGCGACGGCTTCGATGCGGGCTTTTTGATCGGGAGCGAGAGTCAGGCCGATGGTCTCGGATTGCGGCATGGGATAGATCAGGTTCGTGGGGATGGCCTGTTTTTTATCGCGATAATAGAGACGCTGGGAATCGCCGATCTGATGGCAGTGCACGCAGCTCTGGACGACCTTGCCGTTCCAGTTGAGATCCATGGTATATTTTTCCATGAGGGCGGGCATCTCTACTGGGGTCTTGAAAAGTGTAGGCTGACCTTGCTTGCCGGCGAGCGAGGCTTTGTTCGCCGGGTAGCCTTTATGGGTTTCCAAGGCGGCTTCGAGGGCTTTGCGATAGCCGATGGTGGTCTTTTCCTGAGGATTCTTTTGATGCGTCCAGGAACCGTAGCGGCCATACACGGTGCCGTCGCCGTTGAAGAACAGGGTGGAGAAGGAGAGGTCGTAATCGAACTGGAAGCGGGCGAGGTCGAGGGAGTTGGCGTTGATGAGGCGGACGCAGACGAATTTTTCGAGCAAGGGTTTGAGTTCCTTGTCCTGCAGCACTTGGGCGTCAATGCCCATGCACGACAGGCAGGGGACGCAACGCAGCACGACGAGGAGCGGTTTGCCGGTCTTCTTGGCCTCGGCAAAGCCTTTCTCGAAGTCGTTGTAGATCCAGAGCGCGTCGTTTTCCATCGTGGCCTTGTCGCTGCGGACGGCGCCTTCGCGGTCCTTGACGGTTTCGGCATGGGTGGTGGACAGGCAGGCAGCAACGAGCAAAGGCAATGCGACGTGCAGGAGTTTCATGTGAGTAGGTATGGCAGGAATGTCGCTGCTTGTAAATGAGGCCGAATGGGGAAGCTCAGGCAGTCTCTTAGGCCACAAAAATGTTTGTTAAGGTGCGTATGCAGGCGTAAGAGAGGGGCGTGTCCTTGGCGCATTCTTCAACTTCTGCTGTTGCCTTTCGTATGAAACGTCTTTTGCTAGCTGCACTCTTTCTGGGGTTATCGTTGATGTTTGCGGGCGGGGTGTCGGGAGCAGAAAAATTGCCGGAGCCGGTGGTGAAGGTGTTGGAGCGACCGGAGTACCGGCATGCGCATTGGGGCATCTTGTTCGCGGATGTGGCGACGGGGGAGACGGTTTATGAGTTGAATGCGGACAAGTTGTTTGGTCCGGCGTCGGTGACGAAGGTGTTTTCTACGGCTTCGGCTTGGGATTATCTGGGTGAGGGGCATCAGTTCAAGACGCATGTGCGGCGGCGGGGAGAGATCGAGGGGGATGGGGTTTTGAAAGGAGATTTGATCTTGGTGGCGAGTGGCGATCCGACGATGGGCGGTCGCACGGATGACCAAGGGCGGATTGCATTCAAGGATGTGGATCATATCTATGCGAACTGGACGCCGGCTAATGAGCTTACCACGCAAGATCCGCTGGCCGGATTGAAAGAGTTGGCGCGGCAGATCGCGAAGGCGGGAATCAAACGGGTGGGCGGGGATGTGGTGGTGGATGACCGGTTGTTCGACAAGGCGGAGGGTTCGGGCAGCGGGCCGAGTCTGCTCACGCCGATCGTGGTGAATGATAATCTGGTGGATTTTGTCATCACGCCGGGGAAGGCGGGGGAGAAGGCGAAGGTCGTGTGGCGGCCGCAGTCGGTGGGCATCCAGGTGGATGCGCAGGTGGAGACGGTGGCGGAGGGGAAGCCCGTGATCACGGTGCGCAGTGAAGGGGCGGGGCGATATTCCTTGCGCGGGGTGATACCGGCGACGAATGCGCCTTTGGTGCGGATCGCGGAGGTGGCTGATCCGGCAGCGTATGCACGGATGTTGTTCATCGAGGCGTTGCAGGCGGCGGGGGTGACGGTGATGGCTTCGCCATTGGCGACGAATAATCTGAGCGCGTTGCCATCGAGTGAGGCGGTGGCGAAGTTGTCGCCGATGGCGACTTTGGTTTCGCCGCCGTTTCGGGAGAATGCGCGGCTCGTTTTGAAGGTGAGCCATAATCAGCATGCGGGGATGTTGCCGCTCCTGGTGGCGGTGCAGCATGGGCAGCGCACGGTGACGGAGGGGTTGCTGTGGCAGAAGAAGTTTTTGCTCAAGGCGGGTGTTGAGGCGGACAGCATTTCCTTCGGCGGAGCGGCGGGCGGTTCACGGGCGGATCTGGTGACGCCGAAGGCGACGGTGCAGTTGTTGCGTTACATGAGCACGCGCCGGGATTTTGCAGGGTTTGAGGCGGCGCTGCCGGTGTTGGGCAGGGATGGGACGCTGGCGGCGATCTCGAAGAATCATGCGGCGGCGGGGAGGGTGATGGCGAAGACGGGGACGTATGTGGTGGATAATTCCATGAACGGAACGAGCTTGCTCACGAGCAAGGCGCTGGCGGGGTATATGACGACGGAGAAGGGGCGGAAGCTGGCGTTCGCGGTGTTCGTGAATATGACGCATCTGCGGGAGGGGGAGAAGAGCAGCCGGGAGGGGGAGGCGTTGGGGAGGATTTGTGAAATCGTGTATGGCCTGAACTGAGGGCGGTGGCCAAATACCCAAGCTCAAAGCTCAAAGTCCAAAGTTCAAAAAGAAGCTCCAATGCCTTGGATTTGGATTCGGATATTTCTCTGAAATCGTGGAATTTTTGAATGGGAATTTTCCTTTGAGCTTTAGTTTTGAAATTTGAGCTTGGGCAACTGATTTTGTTGTGAACGGGGAGGGGGTGGGTATGGTCTGAGGGGTGGTTGTTTTTTTGTTTTACGTATGAAGAATCCGGTTTCATTTCTGCGGAAGATCGCCTTGGTTGAGGCGGTGTCGTATCTGGTTTTGCTGGGTATCGCGGTGCCGTTGAAGTATGCGGCGGGCATGCCGATGGCGGTGAGGATCGTGGGGGCGATTCACGGGCTGTTGTTTGTGATCTTTTTCGTCTCCTTGGCGCAGACGATGTGGGTGGCGCGTTGGCCGATGGGGCGGGGGGCGCTTGTGTTCGTGGCGTCGCTGATCCCGGTGGCGACGTTTTTGATCGATGGGCGGATGAAGGGGTATATTGAGGAGTTTCAAAGGGAGCGGTGACCTTCGGATGTCATTTCTTAGGCGGCGCTTCAACGTCCGAGAAGACAAGGACTGCGTCCGGCAGGCGCTGGCCTTTGATCTCAATCGCCTTAACGGCCGAATTCAGTTCGGCGAGTTCGGCGGGAGCGAAGCGAACTCCGGCGGCGCCGATGTTCTCCAGCATGTGGGCCATCTGCGTCGTTCCCGGAATCGGCACGATCCAGGAGTGCTGAGCCAACAGCCAGGCGAGCGCGATCTGTGCAGGAGTGGAATGCTTCCGGTTGGCCCAACTCTTTACCAGATCTACGAGCTTCAGATTGTGAGGCAGATTTTCCGGCGAGAACCGGGGTTCAATGCCGCGAATGTCCCCTTGGGCGAAGCGGGTGTTCGCGTCAATTCCACCGGTCAAGAATTGCACACCCAGCGGACTCCAAGGCACGAAGCCGATACCAAGTTCCTCGCAAGTCGGGATAACTTCCTTCTCGGGGCCGCGCCATAACATCGAATACTCACTCTGGACAGCGGTGACGGGCAGGGCCGCATGCGCCCGGCGCAAGGTTTTGAGTCCCATCTCGGACAGTCCCCAGTGCACAACCTTGCCTTGCCCGATCAGGTCTTTAACCACTCCGGCAACGTCTTCAATGGGTACCTGCGGGTCAACGCGGTGCTGATAGAGGAGATCAATGCGGTCGGTCTTAAGCCGCTTGAGCATGCCATCCACAACGATGCGGATGTGTTCCGGTCGGCTGTTGAGGCCAGGCGACCGCCTCCCGGTCTCCTGGTCAATGTTCCAGCCGAACTTGGTGGCGATCACAACCTTATCGCGGAAAGGGGCGACCCCTTCACCAAGGATGCGTTCCACTTCATGGGGGCCGTAAGCCTCGGCGGCGTCGAAGAAGGTGACGCCACGGTCGAACGCGGTCCGAATGATATTGATCATTTCAGGACGAGCCGGAATCGTCGTCTGGTAGGTGCGGCTCATGTTCTGCACCCCGAGGCCGATGCTGGAGACTTCCAGTTTGCCCAGCTTGCGAACCCCTAATTTGGTTTCGCGCGCTGGTATGTTGCCCGGTCGCGCAGTTTGGGCAACGCTATCACCAGGCAAGGCCACCAAACCGGTGCTTACAGCCGCAACTCCCGGAACTGCACCCAGAGCCGCGCCGATGAACTTGCGCCGCCCGTGATCGAGATCCGCTTTGTTTCCGCTGCTTTTATGATTCATAAAATCTTAAGGTGACACGGGAGCTTGGCCGAACCGAGTGAGGTGTGCGGCGCTATTCTGCCCGCTTCAACCAACAAGCTAGTGTTGTTTTGCGAATACTCAAAAAAATCATTCCAGCCAGGCGCGGGTCCGCCATTCGCCAGGGGAGGTTCCTTCCCATTCTTGAAAGGCGCGATAAAACGAATTGGCATCCGCAAAGCCCAGCAGGAAGGCGACTTCGTTCAGTTCCACGTTGCGTTGCTTTAGGTAGTGGTGGGCCAGTTCGCGGCGACATTCTTCCACCTGTTGCTGGAAGGTGACGCCGGCGTCAGCGAGCCGTCGTTGAAGGGTGCGGGGACCGATGCCGAGTTCTTGGGCAACATCTTGCAGGGTGGGACGATTTCCGGCCAACAATTGTTTGAGGGTCTGCTTCACCTGTGCGCTTATGCCCTCGTTCGCACTCCGCGCTTTGAGCTCAGAATCCAAATGGGAGCGGAGAACGGACAGCAGTTCTTCGTTATAAGTCACAAAGGGGATATCCAGATCACTGCTGCGAAACACGAGGGCATTGTGAGCGGACTTAAAACGAACTTTGCAGCCGAAGTGTTTTTCCAGCAAAGCGCGGTGTTTCACGGGCCGGGTCAACTCCAGGCGCAGCGGTTTGATCTCACCATCGGTGCCGCGTTGGCCCACGCCCAAGATCCAGGACAAGCCGATGTCCACCATGATATCGGGTTCTGTTTCCGTGGCTTCGACAAAGAAGAATTCCACCGAGGTTTCTTCTTTTCTTCGATGGACGCGGATTTCCTCCGGACACGTCAGTTGTTTGTAGCGGGCAAGCCTTTGCAAGGCATCGCTGAAGGTCCGGCTGCAGACCCCGGCGATCGCTACGGGATGGCTGCGCTCGAATCGCAGTTCAGTGCCCAGCTTCAATCCAAAGGCGGGATCGGAACTCAGCTCGGCAACACTGCGCCAAAGGGCGAAGATTTCCGCCGTGGTGATATAAGTCTTTTCCTGCTGGAAAAGATTGGGAGGCAAGCCTGCGCGTCGAAGCATGGCGGGCACATCCAACTCCTGGGCGAAGCGCAGGCCCCAGCCTTTGGTGACTCGAAATCGATCGGGCATGCGGTCTCAGGTTTCAGGTTGTCGCAAGCTTATGTAAGAGGCGATCACTTTGTCTTCACGTCATAACAGAACAACGTGTCTTGATCACGAATGTACAGTTTCCCGTTCGCAACCACGGGATGTGCCCAAGCGGGTTTGTCGGTGCGCTCGGGTTGATCGAACCGGCCGCGTTCTACGTATTGCTTACGGCTGGGTTCGATGAGGACGATGGGGCCTTCTTCGGTGCGGTAGTA
>JAJNBN010000140.1 GCA_021156225.1 Verrucomicrobiota bacterium
TGCTTTGAAACTGAAATCTTGAAGCTGATTCACCATGCATATTTACCTCACCCTACTGTTCATCTCCCTCGCCCTCCTGCACACGGGCTGTATGGTTGTCCCCATTCCCCACGCCACCAAACAATCCCCCACCATTGACGGGCGCGTAGTAGACCCCCAAGGCAATCCCATCGCCGGCGTCCACATCAAGCTTCTGAATGAACTGAGGCACACCGGTCCACGCAATGATCCGGCCACCAAACCGGCCGAAACCACCAGCGGACCCGACGGCCGTTTCCGCCTGTCCTCTCAACACAACTTCCACCTCCTCTGGTATGGCAACATAAGTTTCTCGTTTCATGTGCCTCGCGGCGAATACTGGACCGGATGCCTGATCGTGAGCCATGCGGACTACTCCCCCTTGTACCACGATTCCGGCAGCAAAACCAACCGCCACCTCCGGGACTTGACTCTCACCCCAGCCACTCAACTCTGACCTTCAAACAGTGAAGCAATATGACACCACTGGAACTCTGGAAATCCTTCGTAGATTCTTTTGCGAATCCGCACGATGATGTATGAACCTAAAGAAACCATGAAGACGCTTTCTCTCCTCTGCTCGCTCGCATTTCTCCTCTGCCTCTCCGCCTGCGCCAGCAAGCCGCAACCGCCCTCGCCAAATTCGCTGCTGCCCCAGCAATCGACGCAACCGCAATCGCCCCCGCAGCAGCTTCGTGAACAAAAGCAGCCTCAACAAAAAAACACCGCCATCATCGGCACCTGGCAATGGGTGCTGGATAACGGCAACCCCGTCAGCCATCTATTTTACGTTCGTTACTATCCGAATGGAAAAATCGCCTCGTGGCCATCGCCGAAAGACTGGTCAGATTCCAAAGGCGTCTCGCACGGACGCTATTCAGTCGCTGACGGCTTCTTGTTCCTGGGTACCGGCTCCGGGGCAAACACCGCCAAATCGCGGGCCGAGATTCAAGGCCAGGAGCTTATCGTCACGACCTCTACCGGACAGCAGCTTGTTTACCGCCGCATCAACCCCGCTATCGAGCCCGGCAAACTGGCCAACGGTTCACCCGCCGGTTTCGCCCAACATTAAATCACATCGGCGAGTATCATAGGCATGAAAACAGCCCGGTTGGCCGCAGTCTAATGGACCAGCATCATTGGCACGGCCTCACCAACTTTTCTTTCGATGTTGGAAGTTGGGCGTTGGATGTTCGATGTTTCCCCGAGCTTGGGCTTACCCTTTTCTCCTCTTCAACTCCGCATAGATCCGCGCCTCCTGCACCGTCACCCTCCCGTCCTTGTTCGTATCACACATCGTCACGGCCTCGTTGAAAGCCACGTTCGGACCCGACACCACCCGCTTCTTGTGATCAAACACCACGGGCAGGGACACGTCCGTCCTGACCTCTGTCCGTTCACCTGCGTTTCGGCTGCGCATCACCGTTTCGTAAAAGATCCGCGCCGCCACATCATTCTCGAACTCCACCGGCCTGCGCTCCACATCGCGATACACCGTCTCGTGATGCGATATGCATCCCGCCATCAGTAACACCACACTCGATCCCAGCACGCCCATTCGTATGATGTTCATAACTCTTTTTAGATTCAAAAAATCCAACTCCGCTTCCGCCATTGATATACCCCACTATCCTGTCCCGCTGGAAAAACTCAACCACTGTCTTAAATAAGGTCTGTTACGGGCAAACTCCCCTTGCCCCGGCCTGCAAAATTGCCGATATTACGCCCCACTTGCCCGCACGCCTGATCATGAAGCTTATTCTAGGTATCCTCCTGCTGGCCGCCAGCTTCTTTGGCCACGCCTTCGCTGCCGACCTGAAACTCCCGAAGCTCCCTGGTGCCAAACCGCGCAACATCATCTTCGTCCTCGCCGACGACCATCGCTATGATGCCATGGGCTTCCTCCACCATCCTTGGTTGGAGACTCCCAATCTGGATCGCCTCGCCAAGAACGGCGTCCACTTCCCGAAAGCGATGGTCACCACCTCCCTCTGCTCCCCCAGCCGCGCTTCCATCCTCACCGGCCTCTACGCGCATAACCATCGGGTGGTGGATAACTACAATCCCGTCTCCCCCGCGCTGACTTTCTTCCCGCAATATTTGCAGCAGGCCGGTTACGAAACCGCCTTCTTCGGCAAATGGCACATGGGGGAAACCGATGAACCCCAGCGTGGCTTCAACCATTGGATCGTCTTCAAAGGCCAGGGCAGCTACTGGCCGGATGGTCGCGGCACCTCCCGCGTCGTCCCGCAAACCGCCTACGACGGTTTCAACATCAACGGCAAACAACGCGTCCCGCAAACAGGCTACATCACCGATGAACTCACCGACTACGCCCTCGACTGGCTGAACTCACGCAAGTCCGACAAACCCTTCTTCGCCTACATCTCGCACAAAGCCGTCCACTCAGATTTCGTCCCGCATGACCGCCACAAAGACCGCTATAAAGACAAACCCTTCAATCCTCCCGCCTCACTCGCCAACACTCCGGAGAACTTCGCGGATAAACCAGTATGGCTGCAGAACCAGCGGAACAGCCGCCACGGCGCTGACTTTGGTTACAACCTCCCCGACTTTGACCTCGCCGCCTACTACCGCCGCTACTGCGAAGCCCTCCTCGCCGTGGATGATAATCTCGGTCGCCTCTTTAAGTGGCTCGAACAAAATCAACAGCTCGATTCCACCCTCTTCGTGTACATGGGTGACAACGGCTTCCAGTTCGGTGAACACGGCCTTATCGATAAACGCACCGCCTACGAAGCCTCCCTCCGCGTCCCCCTCCTCATGCACTGCCCCGCCGTGCTGAAACCCGGCACCACCATTTCGCAAACCGTCGCCAATATCGACATCGCCCCCACGCTCCTCGAATTCGCCGGTCTGCGTCCGCCTTCACACATGGATGGCCGCAGCTTCCTCCCGCTCCTCCAAGGCCAGCAAACCAAGTGGCGTGAAAATATTCTCTACGAGTACTACTGGGAGCAAAATTATCCCCAGACCCCGACCATGCACGCCCTCGTCGGCGAACGCTATAAATACATCCGCTACCACGGCCTCTGGGACATCAACGAACTCTACGACCTGCAAACTGACCCGCAGGAACGCAAAAACCTCATTGCTGACGCGAGCCAGCAAGATCGCGTGAAACAGATGAACACCCAGCTCTTCGACCTGCTGGAGCAAAGTTCCGGTGAAAACCTTCCCCTGCTCCGCGACCGCGGCACCGTTTACCCTTGGCGCCATCCGGAGAAAAGCCGGCCCGCCCCCTTCCCGCCCGAATTCTACCGCCGTTCCGAGAAGCGCCCTTGAACCGCCACGAAGCACGCGACCCGTGCTGCCGGCTTCCAGCCGGCAGTCCGCGAGGCCGCCGTAGCCCGCCCTGCAAATCCTCTCGCCAACGTCCGCTTTTCCCCCGAATATCTTTCTCGAACTGTGTCCCGTGAAAAACTGAACGACCCGACGGCTGTCACCGCCCTTACGCCCAGATGATTTTGGTCATTTCCATCGCCGTGTCCCTGCTCACCGCCGCACTTTTTTTCAAGGACTTCTTCGATGATCGCAGCGACTTCACTGGCTGCCTTTCGGAATCTTCCCGTAAACACGACGGCGTCTCTCACTTCCCGGACGATCCCGAAGGCGTCGATGACAACGGCGTCTCCCGCTTCAAACTCATCGCCTACGTCGCCCTCGTCCTCGGCAGCGGCCTCCTGGTCTACGTCATTTTCACCAAATACTTCGGCGCCGACATCTAGTGAGGCGCGGGTTGTCCCAACCCGCAGCAACACCCCTAAGCAAAGTGAGGACAAGAGTTTTCGAAGCGCTCTATCTCCCTCTCCCCTCAATGGGGGCTGGGGTGAGGGGTGAGAATTTAGTGGAGTCTACGTATTAACTAGCGGCTACCTCTCCGTCACGATCTGCGGCCGCGTGCTCTCCACGATCGAAAGCAATTCCTTCTGTTCCTTGTTCGGTATCTTCAACCGGTCCAGCGAAGCTTTCAGATCGCCCAGCACCGCATCAAACTCCGGGTTTCCGATCCGCATCTTCGCATGCGTTTCCCGCATGTCCTTGCCCTCGTACTTCGCCGGCCCTCCCGTGGCCAGCACCAGGAACTGCACCAAATGCTTCTTCAAGGTCGCCACCGCGCGGTCATCCGCTGTCCACGGCTCCGGCCCATCCTTGCGGATGAATGCCACCCCTTTGCCCTTCACATCTGAACGGTCCCAGTTCACGCGCGGATCCTGCAGCACCCGTGGCGTGAAATCATCAATGATCGCCTTGATGCCCGCCTCACCACCGAGCCGGTCGAACAACGCCAGCTTGCCTTCCACCTGTGCACCCACGACGCCATTGGTTCCGCCTTCGGTCACCTCGGCCTTCTTCACGCCCTTCTCGCCGCTACCTTCGCCGGTGCCTGCCAGTTGCTGTTCCTTGGCCATGCGCTGGCTGGCGCGCTGGTCGGCATCGCGGCTGCCGGACGTGAAAAAATCATCGCGTTTTTTCGCGCTCTTCTTCGTCCCGCAGCCGACGAGGCCGGTTAAACTCACTGAAAGCACACCCACCACGAGCAGACGCCATATCATGCTCCCTCTATAGGTCGAATTCTTCGTATTCATAGGTTTCCTGCTGTTGCTCACCATCTCCTGCAGAAATGGGATCGGTAAATTCCGGCGGTTCAAAATTCAGGTTCCCCACCGCCTGCTGTCCGCCTTCCAAACGCGGCAGATACGCCCGTATGAAGGCATTTCGGAGAATGTTTCCCAAAGTCGCAAAGATATCCGCCGAGGTCGCGCCCGTCGCATCACCGGAAAACGGGATGAGCGTGCCAAATTGGTCGCGTTGATGATTCTTGAAGACAAACGTCACCCCGCCCACCAGCGCCTGCCAGAAGAAATGCAGCACATTTCCTTCCTCGATATCCTCCGTGATGCTGAACACCTTCAGATTGCGAAACAGCGGCTTCGCATAACCCGAGATCAACCCCTCCTGCACATCCGTCTCCAGCACCAGATCGAAATAACCGCGCTTGAAATCAAACCTCCCGTAAGCCAGTGCCAGGTCATTGATGCGCGTCACATCCAGTCCCAAAAGTTGCAAGGCCATGTGAAACGTGGGCCGGTATGCAAATGGATCCAGCGTCATCTTGTATTCAAACTTCGCATGATCCATCACCAGCCCCTTCGCCTCCACGGTGGAAACCAGCGGTGTCGTCTCATCGCGGATATTCCCCAAGTTGTCGATCTTGCCCTCCACCTTGGAGATATACACATCCACCGGCCGCGCCATCTGATACGCGCGGAAGTGGATGGAACCGTTCTCGATCACCGCACTGTTGATCTTGAACGGAAACAGATCCTTGATCATCTCCAGCCAGGGAGCCCCGGTGCCCGATTGCGAATCATCCTCATCCGGTGCATCCACGAAATTCAATTCCGGCTCCAGCATGTGGACGCGTCCCACGATCCTCCGGTTCCACAGCGCTTTCCATTCAATGGCAAAATCCACCCGTTTCCCCGCAAAGAAAGGCACCGGCACACTGCCCGCCGTCTTGTTGATCTTTACTTCTTCGATGGAATAAGCCCCCCGCCACAGATGAATGCGCACATCCCCGATCGTGCCATCATACATTGGGTTCTTGTCTAGCGTCCTGTTCACATAATCCCGCACGAACATTGGCAAAAACAGCCGCCCTATCACCAGCAACACGACCAGCACCAACAAAAATATTCCCAGCCTCCGCCAGCCCGGATGCCTTTTCCGTTTGGGCACTTCCCCCGTCGGCCGGGTTGTGTCGCTTTTGCGTTTCATCAGTTGGAATGAGCTCGGGCAAAAAAAACCCTGCGGCCAGAAAACTGGCCGCAGGGATGATTGCTTTCTTTAGCGACGCGCAGCTTCACGCGCCTTCTTTTCTGCTTTGCTTTGGTCAGGGGCCGAGGATTCGCCCGTGGTGCAGATATCCTGCGCCCCGGCGTTCTCGAAGATGTCCTTCGCCCGCTTGATCTCGTCCGAATTCTCGGTATGCACCGAGATCAGGATGTTACCCGCGCGGATCTTGCCTTCATAACGCTTGGCTTCCAGTTCCGGAATGCCCAAGCCGATCAAGCCGCCCGCGATGCCGCCTGCCGCCGCGCCGATCGCTGCACCGCTGAGTGCTGCCATGATCGGACCGGCCGCGATGAACGGTCCCACACCGGGAATGGCGAGAGCGCCGATACCAGCCACCCAGCCTAACGCACCACCGATGACACCGCCCGTGCTGGCACCCGTGACGGCACCTTCCGGGGCTTTGGTGTTCTTCTCGTGGGCGAAGTCACGGCTCGTTTCCTTGTCGGGAAACAGCACCGAGATGTCGTTGTTCGAGAAGTTTGCGCTTTTGAGCTGGTCCACGATGCGGTCAGCCTGGTTCAGGGACGTCGCGATACCGAATACAGATTTCTTTGACATGGTATTTATCTTTCTTTTGTTGGTGTTGATGTTGGGTTTACTTACGACCGTCCTGGCTGCGACCAGTAGGGGTGAGTTTCACTTCGAGCTGGTTGCTCACATTCTCCGAGCGGGCGATCCGGTTGGCGATGTCGCCGATCATCTTCTTCTCTTCCGCCGTATCCACCGGCCCGCGCAAGGTGACTTTGCCGTTGTTGCTGATGACCTTCACGTTCTGCGCCTTTAGGGACAGGCTCTTAGTGGCGATGATCTCCTTCCGGATCTGGGCCGTGGTGTCGATGTCGGCTTTCGAGGTGCCTTGATCCACCGGCGTCAACGTCGCATCATTACGATCGCGCTCATTGCGGGCCGTGTTGTCCACATCCGTGGTCTTCAACGGCCGGTCATTATCGCGGACTGTCCGCTCCGCATCACGGGCTGCCCGTTCCGCATCGCGAGCTGTCCGGTCGATGTCATTGCGTACGACGCTTTCCGTCCGGGAAAGCCCGTTCGTGGTGAAGTACGGCTCCACATTGTAAGCGCGATACACGCTGTGCGCGTACGTCGGCTCGCTGAAGTCAGGCCATTGATTGGATTTGAAATGCGGAGCGCGGCTCAGCATGTCTTTGGTCGCATCAAGCTGCAGGGCATTGCGGTCGGCATTGTAACTCAACGCGGAGGATGGCACTGCGCTCAGGTCGTCACCGAGCCCGATGAATCCGCCCGAAGAGACGACGACGGCGACGATGCGTCCCGAGGTGAGGTCCACCAGCAGGTTGTTCACATCGCCCAGCTTCTCATCCTGCTTGTTCTTCACGGACATGCCGATGACCTTGCTGGCCTTCTGGACTTGGGCCAGGCGTGACGACGGGATCATCGTGCGTGCCTGCCGTTCCGTGCGGTTTTCCCACGTGCCATCAGGGCGGCGGACCGAGATCGTATCCGGCGCTTCATTGCGCTCTGCGCGATCATTCTCGATGAACGTCAGCGCCGGTTCTTCGCCATAATAGCCGTAAACCGTCCGCAGATGATTCGTGGCGGAATACTCGTTCCATTTCGACATCTCGAACTTGGGCGCGGCTTTCAGCCGGTCCTTCGTCGAATCGAGATGCACAACTTTCTGGGCCACATCATGGTGCAGGGCGGAAGGAGGCACCGCGATTTGACGGTCGCCGATACCGGCGATGCCGCCCACCGAAAGGATCACTTGGACGACGCGGCCGGATTCCACATCCACCGCGAGTTCTTCCACTTTGCCGAGCTTGTCATCCTGATAATTCTTCACCGTCATCCCGATTAGGTCGCTGGCTTTGGCCGCGCCATTCAGGCGGTCAGTGCGCCGTTCCTGCGAGCGTTCCTTGGCGGACTGACGCTCATTCTGAGTTTGTCGGTCCCCTTCAAAAGGTCGTTCGGTTCG
>JAJNBN010000141.1 GCA_021156225.1 Verrucomicrobiota bacterium
GGCGGAAGGCGGGATGCAGTGGGCTTACTCCGAGCTGTTCCAGAATTTTGATGCCCATCAGGTATCCAGTTACCTTGAGCACGGCATCAAGCAGAGTGAACGCGCCGGGCTGCTCATCCAGTATAGCGAGACGCATGATAACAACCGCCTGGCAGCCTCGGGTGCAGAATGGTCGCGGCATCGCAACCGGCTCAGTGCACTGACGAGTGTGAGCGGCGGTTTCGGTTTTACGTGCGGTGTGGAATGGCTGGCGGCAGAGAAGTTCAATGTGCATTCCAGTCGTGGCATGGGCTGGGGCAGTTCGCCGAATCTTATCGGAGAGCTGAGTTCTCTGAATAAGCTGCTCGCGGATCATCCATGCTTCTTCGACAGTGCGAAACTCACGCGCATCTCGATGCCGGGTGCACCGGTCTATGCGTTGCGGAGGGATTCGAATGATGGGAAGGATGCTGTGCTCATTCTCGCTAATACGGATCAGACGCACGCACAGAGAGCGGAGCTTGCAGGGCTTGAATTTTTAGGTGAGTTGCCGATGGAGTTGACGGAGCGGGAGCCAACGGAAATGGATTCACTGGGTCATGGGCGCTGGCGTTTTCAACTGGCTCCTGGTGCGGTGCATTGTCTGGCCGTGGAGACATTGCCGCGCGGTTTGGGCGGGCCGAGTTACCGGCGGAAGCGGGCACAGGCTGCATTGGCTTACACGGCTTTGTCTCACGTGCTGGAAGAAGAGGAGATCGGGCCGGTAGCGTGGGCTGACCTGGCTGCGTATTTTGCGAGTGATCCGGCGCGTTTTCTTGCGGCGGCAGCGCATGTGGAACCGGCGGCGGCGATGAAGGATTTGCTGAAAGCCTTGCGCACGGTGCCGTTGGCGGAACGTTATTCCCCGGTGGTGAAATGGACAGCACTGGACATCGCGCGCGTGACGGTAGTGCCGCCGCATCATTGGTTGCTGGTGGAAGAGAAACATCCTTTCCGCGCTTGGCTGGAGGCGGGTGACGAGCGGCGCATCGCGTTTCAAAACAGCGTGCAACTGGACGGGCATCACATCGCGCTGTTCCGCATTGCGGAACCATTGGGCGAGGTTGCGTTGAAGCTGGAACGTTTTGGGCCGACACCAGATACAGTGCAAGCACCGGTGCGTTCCTTGGGCAAGACGCCTTCGCTGTTGCAGCCTTTGAGTTTCAAAGGCGGCCAGGCTTTGCCAGGTGGTTTGAATGCCCCGCTGGTTTTGCTCACGAACGGGCGCGGCGCGATGGCCCGCATGTGCGTGGACCTTGGCCGGGTGAAGTCCAAGTATGATTGTGTGCTGGGGGCGAACCTGCACGCGGAGATTCCGGTCGACCGGCATATCCTGCTCAAGCGTGTGCGGTTGTGGGTGAATGCGGATGGTTTCATCTCGCCGCTTGATGCGAGCACGTTGTTGAATTTTGAGGCGGGTCCGCCCGCGCACTGGCGCTTCCTGTGCAACGCAGGCGATGGCCGCGCGGTAGAAGTGCATCTGGTGACGGACATGCTGGAGGGACGCAACACGCTCTTCTTGCGCCTGTATCGTTCTGATGTTGCGCCCGCCATGGGCAAACCTTTGCCAGCAGCCTGTGATGTGCGGTTGACGGCGCGCTTCGATGTCGAGGATCGCAATTTCCATTGGGAGACGACGCGTAATTCCGGGGCCGAACATCATTTCAATTCGCATACGCAACTGCTCGTCGGGGAGATCGGCTTTGCATTCACCCCAGTGGGCGATCGGCGGTTGCGGGTGGTGACGGATATCGGCGCTTATCATCCGGCACCGGAATGGTCGCAGGGATTGCCGCATCCGGTGGAGGCTTCACGCGGACAATCCGGGCAAGGGGATGGTTTCAGCCCGGGCTGGTTTGAACTGCCGTTGAAAACGGGCAAGGCGGTGACGTTGATGGCTTCCGTGGAACGGGAGACGGATGCGCCATTTGGGGTCAGCTTTATCGAATCGCGCCAGCGTCAGGTGGAACATGCAGTGGCACGGGCCGAGGTGACGGCGAATGATGCTTTTGGGCGGCAACTCGCGGTGGCAGCACAGGCCTATCTCGTTAACCGCGGCAATGGCAAAACTGTCATCGCCGGTTATCCGTGGTTCCTCGATTGGGGCCGCGATTCGCTCATCGCAGCGCGTGGTTATATCGCGGCGGGTTGTGTCACGGAAGTGTTGGAACTGGTGAAGGTCTTCGGGCGCTTCGAGCAGAACGGCACGTTGCCGAACACCATCCATGGTGAGGACGCATCGAATCGCGATACGACGGATGCGCCGCTCTGGTATGGCGTGGTGTGTGAGGACCTCGCGGCGGTGATGGGGCCGCAGGTGTATGTGACGCCGGTGGATGAAAAGGGGCGCACAGTGCTGGAGGTTTTGCAATCGATTGCAGCGGGTTACTTGCGGGGCACGGCGAATGGTATCCGCGTGGATGGCGAGACGGCGCTGGTGTGGAGCCCGAGTCATTTCACATGGATGGATACGAACTATCCCGCCGGCACACCGCGTGAGGGCTATCCGATCGAGATCCAGTCGCTGTGGATACGGTTGCTGCGTTTGCTGGAGCGTTTGAACGCGCCGAAGGTGGATGAGGCATGGGGCGTGCTCGCGGAACGGGCGGCGAAATCGTTGGAAGAACTTTTCTGGAGTGAACGGTTGGGCTGGTATGCGGATTGCCTGCGCGCTGTGGCACACACGCCCGCCAGGAAAGCAGTGGTGGATACGGCGCTGCGCAGCAATTGCGTGCTGGCCGTGAGCCTGGGCATCGTCACGGGTGATCGAGCACGGCGTTGCGTGGATGCGGTGCGTCGGTGGCTGGTGGTGCCGGGCGCATTGCGTTCACTGGCGCCCTTGCCGGTGGAATTGGCATTGCCCATCCATACGTCGAGTGGCTGGTTGCTGAATGATCCGACGGCGCCGTACTGGAGCCGTTACGAAGGCGATGAGGATACCCGGCGCAAACCCGCCTATCACAACGGCACGGCGTGGACGTGGACATTCCCTGGATTCTGCGAAGCGATGACGATGGCTTGGAATCATTCACCGGAGGCAGTGGCCGCTGCGCGCGCATATCTAGGCAGCATGGACCGGATGATGATGGAAGGGTGCGTGGGACAGATACCAGAAGTGATCGATGGCGATGCGCCACATCAACAGCGCGGCTGCGATGCCCAGGCGTGGGGCGTCACGGAGGCGTTGCGCGTATGGAAGCTGCTGAAGGCGCGGATGTGATGGCGTGGAGGGCGTTGGTGGCTGCGGTTCTGACATCTCGTGAATGGTCACCAAGTAACAACTTGATCTTCGGCAAGGCGGCATTTGCGGGTTCGCCCAATGAAGACAGCGCTTTCAGCGCCTGTATTTTTTCGTAGGGATACTTGCCAAGATGTTCGATCAGAACGGGGATGAGTTTTACTCCTTTGACCGGATCGATTGCGATCACAGCCTTTGCCTTGCTGCAATCCCCATCCCGCTGTGCGACCATCGCTTGAGCTAGCAATTCATCAACCACAGGCTGGGCTAATATTCCCATGGATGCCAGTGTCTCGTCGGCTTGGTCGCCAAGCGTGAGTCGGTCGGCGAGGGCGATGTGCTTTAAATATTGGAGTATATTGGTGGCCAGATCGGGCGCTACTTTACCCAAGGCAAATAAAGCATAAGTGCTGGCTATATTATGGGTGTCCTGTGTCAGTTTTAACAACGCTGGACCGGCATCTCTGCCTCTGGTGTCCCATGCCTGCATGGCCACGACGATGCGAAAATGAATGGAATCGTCAGTTTCGCTGAGCAGTTTGAGCAGAGGGGTCATGATTTTCTGGGGCTCGTCAGTGATGCTTACCAAGGTATATGCCACATCTTCACGGTTTGTTTCAGAAGGGTTATCTAGCATGTGCAGGACAGCGGGGATGGCAGCGGACGCTTGAGGGCCTATATCTGCTAAAAAATTTAACGCCAGGTGGTGTCTGCCTTCATTGGTGACTGAGAGCATGGAGATGAGGTAAGGCGCTGCATTCGAACCTAACCGAGGATAAACGCACGAAGTGACCGTCATCCCGCCTGTATCCATCTCAAACTCGAAAATTTCCGGGGAGAGTTCGGCCGCTTTGGGGCCTAAAACGTAGCAGGCAAAAAGGTATGGGTATATGCGCTCACGAATTTGGATCCGGGCGTTCTCTACACTATACTCAGGAGAGATGATTTGAGACAATGAATAGGGTAGATAATTCAGCCACATTCCCTGTCTATCTGCCATTCTGGCTTTCAGAAGTGGTAAAGCATTCGTCCCGATCTGTTGTATGGCGATCACCGCCTGGTCGTGCTTGGGATTGTCATCGTTCCATAGTCCAGAGAATATAACGTTGCCGCTACCTAGGGTCGGTGGATCAAGGTCTTTCAGCCATTCACTCAGTTTCTTGCCTTCATAGACCGGATCAGGCGGGCGGGTGAAATGATAGAGTAGGGCGCAAGCCAAGGCCACGCCGCAACTGATCAGAATGACACGCTTTCTCCTCATGGATTTCTCAGGGACCAGTATGCCGGGACTTTCACGATTGGCGAGATAGCATTTTCCGCTTCTCGCTTTGAATGGGTTTCAGCTACTTTTCGTCCGAAATCCATCAAGAAACTGTTGTGACCATGACACGCACCAAGTCGCCCAAGCCCGTTTCGATCTTCCTATCCGGTGCATTGCTCGCGGTGGCGATGCTTACTTCCGCATGTGCGCCGACGGCCACACAGCATTGGTCGAGCTGGCGGGGGCCGAGCTACGATGGTTCGACGAAGGCTAAGAATCTGCCGGTCACTTTCTCCAAGACGAGCAACATCGTCTGGGAGGCGAGCATGCCGGGACCGAGTGCCGCATCGCCGATCATCTGGGGGGACAGGGTTTTTGTTTCGTCGCTGGATAATCGCACGAAGGGGTTGATGGCAATCTGCCTGGACCGCAAGACCGGTAAAGAGCTTTGGAAAGAGCAGGTGGGCATCGGCATACAGCAGGATAATCGCTCCAATCAGGCGTCACCTTCGCCGGTGACGGACGGGAAGCTGGTGGTGTTCTTCTACGGCAACGGTGATCTGGTCGCGTTTGACTTGGCGGGGAAGAAACTGTGGCAGCGCAATATCCAGAAGGATTATGGCCAGTTCGCGTTTCTCTGGACCTTCTCTACCAGTCCGGTGCTGTATGAGAATACGCTCTTCATGCAGGTCCTGCAGCGAGATGTGCCGGTGAATGGGCGCGGGCGCACGGATGGGCCGAATGAATCGTATCTGCTCGCGCTGGAACCGGCGACGGGCAAGGAACTCTGGCGCAAGGTGCGACCGGATGAGGCGGTGTCTGAAGCAAAGGAGGCGTTCACGACGCCTATTCCATTTGAATTCAAGGGGCAGAAGCAATTGATCATCGCGGGTGGTGACTACATCAGCGGACATGATCCCAAGAATGGCGACATCCTGTGGAGCTGGGGCACATGGAACGAGGCGAAGGTCGGGCATTGGCGGTTGGTGCCTTCACCCGTTGTAGGGGGAGGCGTTGCGCTGGCATCTGCGCCGAAGAAGGAGCCGGTGTTTGCAGTGAAGCTGGGAGGCCAGGGCAAGCTGCCGGAATCGGCGGTCGCATGGCGCAGTGAGCGTAATGGGCCGATCAGTACGGATGTGCCGACGCCAGCCTATGCGGACGGAGATTTTTATGTGTTGAGCGATGTGACGAAGAAGCTCACGCGTGTGGAAGCGGCGACGGGCAAGGTCAAGTGGACGATCGATCTGCCGGGCAAGGCGAAGTATGAGTCCTCACCAACGGTGGCGGATGGCAAGGTGTACACGATGAACTTCAAGGCGGAGGTCACGGTGATCAATGCAGCGGATGGCGCGGTGCTGCATACGGCGGCGCTGGGTGATCCGACGGATGATACGACGCGTTCATCCATCGCGGTGGCGGGTGGGCATCTCTTCGTGCGGACGAATGCGAAGCTTTATTGCATCGGTGGGAAGTGAAAGGCGATTGGTGCTAAGGCGAGCTGTTTTGAATTCGGTCGAGCAGATGCTTCGATGTGGCCGGCTGAGGATCCCGACAGAGAATCGGGACAAGCCGCCACCTACCAACGCGGGGTTTTCCTAACATCTCGACAATTCCTGGCTTTCATCGGAAGTTGGTTGACCCACGCTGCTTGAGCGGGGATGTGCATGAACAACGCTTTGCTATTTCATCTTGCCGGACGTTTGCCGGCGCCGGGCGATAACGTCGCGATCGCTTCGCAGCGATTGGAGGCGGGGACGGTCATCGATTTTCAAGGGACGTTGCTCACCATCAACCAGACGGTGCTGGAAGGGCACCGCTTTGCGATAAAGCCGATCGCGGTGGGGGACAAGCTGTTGTCGTGGGGGCTGACATTTGGTTTTGCCACGGCGGCTTTGCGGCCCGGAGATTATCTGTGCAATGAAATGATGTTGGAGGCACTGCGGTCGCGTCGGCTGGATTTCGCTTTGCCGACCTCGCCGAATTTCCGCGATTACTTTGAGCCGTATCATCTGGATGCAGCGAAGTTCAAACCGGGTCAGCAGATACCGCTCGTGCCGCAGCCACGGACGTTCATGGGGTTTGGTCGTTCGGGAGAGCGGGGTGCAGGAACACGCAATTTCATCGTGCTGCTGGGGACGAGTTCGCGCACGGCGAGTTTTGTGCGGGCGCTGGAAGAGCGGTTGAAGCCGTTTCTTGCCGGGTGCAAGAACTTGGATGGCATTGTGGCCATCGCGCATACGGAGGGCGGGGGCGAACAGCGGCCGAATAATTATGAACTCATCTTGCGCACGCTGGCGGGGTTCATGGTGCATAGCAATGTGGCGGCGGTGCTGGCGGTGGATTATGGCACGGAGCCGGTGAACAACAGCGCGCTCGAAGCGTGGACACAGCAGCACAAGTATCCGCTGGCGGACGTGCACCATAAGTTTCACACGTTGCGCGGGAGCATCGAGTATGAGCTGCGGCGGTGCGTGGAGTTGGTGCAGACCTGGATTCCGGAAGCGGACAAGATCGCGCGCACGCCGCAACCGATCCGGCATCTGAAACTCTCGCTGCAATGCGGGGGATCGGATGCGTTCTCGGGGGTGTCGGGCAATCCGCTGGAAGGGTGGATTGTGAATGAAGTCATCCGCAATGGCGGCATCGCGAGTCTGGCGGAGACGGATGAGTTGGTGGGTGCGGAATCTTATGTGTTGAGCAATGTGCGCGACTTGCAAACCGCCAAAGCGTTTCTCGACAAGGTGGCGCGATTTGAAGAGCGGGTGCGCTGGCACGGGGCGAGTGCACAGACGAATCCGAGCGGGGGCAATCTGTATCGCGGGCTCTATAACATCGCGATCAAATCGATCGGGGCGAGCCACAAGAAGGCGCCGGATACACGGCTGGATTATGTGATCGAGTACGGGGATCCGATGCCGCAACCGGGTTTTTACTTCATGGACAGTCCCGGGAATGACCTGGAGAGCATCGCGGGGCAGATGGCGTCCGGCTGCAATCTCATCCTCTTCAGCACGGGGAATGGGTCCATCACGAATTTCCCGTTTGTGCCGACGATCAAGATCATGACGAACAGCGGGCGCTTCCGGTTGCTCTCGGAGGAGATGGATATCAATGCGGGGCGGTATCTGGATGGCGAGCCGTTTGAATCGCTCGGCAACGAGGCGTTCGAGCAGACGTTGCGCGTGGCTTCCGGTGAACGCACGGCGGGGGAACGCGCGGGGCATGCGCAGGTGCAGCTATGGCGCGAATGGCAGCAGACAAAGCAGCCCACAGTGCCGACGTATGAGTATACGCCGATGCTCGCAGGAGAGCCGATAACGCTCAAAGCAT
>JAJNBN010000142.1 GCA_021156225.1 Verrucomicrobiota bacterium
CTGGACACGCTCGCGCCGTCCAAGTTCCCCGTGCCTTACCTGCATGGGAAGGTGCAGCGCGTCTCGCCCGTGGCTCCCGAGAATGCGCCGGCGGAGAAGGCCGAGTATAAGCGTAACATTTTCTCCGCCACGGGCACGGGCATCCTGCTGGCGTCCATCGTCGCCGGTTTGTCCATGGGCTTCCGGTTAAAGGACCTGTGGCAAACCTATCTGGAAACCATCTTTCGCATCCGTTACTCGCTGGTGACGATCGCGGCGATGCTGGCCTTGGGGAATGTGACGAAATATTCCGGCACGGATGCCACGCTCGGGCTGGCCCTCGCGCAGACGGGCACATTTTATCCCTTCTTCGGCACCATGCTGGGGTGGCTGGGCGTGGCGCTCACTGGCTCGGACACCGCCTCCAACGTGCTCTTCGGCAGCTTGCAAAGGATCACGGCGGAACAGACCGGCATCAGCCCCATCCTCATGGGTGCGGCGAACAGTTCCGGCGGCGTGATGGGCAAGATGGTGGATGCGCAAAGCATCGTGGTGGCTAGCACAGCGACGAACTGGTACGGGCATGAGGGCGACATCCTGCGCTTTGTGTTCTGGCACAGCCTCATCCTCGCGGCGATGATGGGAGTGCTGGTCTATTTGCAGGCTTATGTCGTGCCCTTCACCTACATGGTGGTGCATATGCCGGCACCAGTCGGACCGTAAGGGAGTGTGAGCGATAACCCGAAATCTAATAGAAGGAAATGGCTGCTGGCCGGAGCGTTCGGGCTGGCGCTATGGGCGGTCTATTTGAGCTGGCCCGGAGATGCGGGAAGGGCGCTCCGACTGGCGGTTTTTCGAGATGATCGCGCCCAAGTGGAACGGATATTACGTAAACAACCGGAACTGGTGAACTTGGCAAATATCCCCGTAAAACAGCTCCAGGTGCAAAGCCGGCCCCGCTCGGGCAGCCGGAACTTCATGGAAGAGCTCACGATATTCATCTGGGACAAACTCTTCATGGGCCCGGTCTCTCGCGACCATCGCAATGATGAGTTTGTGGACTTGGAGTCAGCCGGACTGACGCCGTTACAGATCGCGACGTTAAAGGGAAATGTGGAGATCAGCCGTTTGTTGCTGGAACGTGCTGCGGATGTCAAAGCGAGTTCGCCCATCGGATATCAATCCATCCATTTTGCGGCCAGCCAGAAACCTGAACTGATGGAATTGCTCCTGAAGCACGGTGCCGATCCCAATGCCACGAATCGATTCGGGGCGACGCCCCTGCAAATGGGGTTGCACAACCAGCATTCCAAGACCTTGGAATTGTTACTAAAGGCCGGAGCCGATCCCAATGCCCTAAACCGGAATGGAGCCACGCCGCTGCACACCGCCGCGGTCAGCCCATCCTCCCAGAACGCATTGCGCCTGCTTTGGCAGCACGGTGCGCGCCTGGATATCACCAACCGGCAGGGAAAAACGGCGTTGGACATGGCCCACCAGTACAAGCAGACCAATGCCATCGAATTCCTGTCCACCCGGCCGGGGTCCAAGCCCTGAAAATTTGAGTTTTCTTTTGGCTGGAGCCGCCTAGACTCCCACCCTGTTTGTTTTTCCGGCTGGACCGGGTGAACCTGAATCGGATTTTAATTATGCCACTGACACACACAACGGACCTGTTCGCCAAGGCGCTGAAGGGCAAGTATGCCCTCGGTGCCTTCAACGTGAACAACATGGAACTGCTCCAGGCCATCATCGAGGCCTGCGAAGAAGAAAAAGCGCCGGTCATGCTCCAGATCTCCAAGGGCGCGCGTCACTACGCGAACCCGGTGTATCTGAAGAAGCTCATCGAGGCTGCCGTCAGCGTTTCCACCATCCCCATCGCCGTCCATCTGGACCACGGTGATACGTTCGAGCTGTGCAAAGAGTGCATCGACGAAGGATTTACGAGCGTGATGATCGATGCTTCCCATGAGAACTTCGAGAAGAACGTCGAGATCACCCGCAAGGTTGTAGATTACGCGCATAAACATAACTGCGTGGTGGAATCCGAACTGGGCCACCTCGTGGGCGCACAATTCGATGACGGCGAAGAAGGCGGCTGCCACTCAGCCAGCGGCCACTATACCGTACCCGATGAAGCCGTGAAGTTCGTGAAGGAATCCGGCTGCGATTCCTTGGCCATCGCCATCGGCAACAGCCATGGTGCTTACAAGTTCAAGGGCGAACAGCACCTGGACCTCGAGCGCCTCAAGCTCATCAAGAAGGCCTTGAGCGATGCCGGTATGGGCGATTACCCGCTGGTGTTGCACGGAGCCTCCTCGGTGCCGAAGTATTTGGCCGACGAGATCAACAAGTACGGCGGCAACATGGGCACGGACACCGCTGGTGTGCCGGAATCCGACATCGAAGTGGCTCGCCGCGTGGGTTGCACGAAGGTGAACATCGACACCGATCTCCGTATGGCCATGACGGCCGGCATCCGCAAGGTGCTCTGGGAGAAACCGAAAGAATTCGATCCGCGCAAGTACCTCTCGCCGGCCCGTGACATGGTGAAGGAACTGGTGCGCCACAAGATCAAGAACGTGCTCTGCTGCGCCGGCCACGCTTTTGACTAAGCGATCTGCTAAGCCAATCAATTACAGGAAAGGGCGGACGAAAGTCCGCCCTTTTCGTTTTTTGGAGCGAGGAGATTTCTGACGCCGGGGCAGGGGAGGGTGATCGAGGAGGCGCTGCGGGCGAATTTCTACCGTGCATTACTCATTTTCCATGGCTTGCTTCTTCCGGCCATTGGGTTAAATGAATTCCGACCCGATTACGCCAGTCCAATGCCCAGAGACAATCTCTGGGCTTTCTGGCCACGGAAACGTATATGAAAAATCTGACCCGCTATGCTTTCATCCGCAGTCTGGCAATATCACTGGCTGCCTTGTGTGCCCTGCCTGCGTTCGCTGCCGATAAGCCCAAGAAACTGCTCGTGGTGACCATCACCACCGGCTTCCGCCACAGCTCCATCGCCACGGCTGAAAAGACGCTGAGCAAGCTGGCGCAGGAGAGCGGCCAGTTCACGGTGGAGTTCGTCCAGCAACCACCCAATCAGCCGCGGAATCCACAGCGCCCCAAGGCCGGACCGGAAGGCGAGAAGGACCCGAAGTTCGTGGAGGCCATGACGAAATTCCAGGAGGCGGACAAGAAGTTCAAAGAAGACAACGCGGTGTGGATGAAGTCCGTGGAGCAGGAGTTGCAGAAGCTCAGTGTGACGAATCTGAAGAACTATGACGGCGTGATCTTCTGCAACACCACGGGTGATCTGCCCCTGCCGGACAAACAAGGCTTCATCGATTGGGTGAACAGCGGCAAGGCCTTCATGGGCATGCACAGCGCCACGGATACTTTCCATGGCTTCCGCCCCTTCATCGACATGATCGGTGGCGAGTTCCTGACGCACGGTGCTCAGGTGCAGGTGGATTGTCTGAACCAAGATTCTGCTCACGCCGCCTGCAAACATCTGCCCGCTTCCTGGAGCGTGTTTGATGAGATCTACATCATGAAGAGTTTTGAACGGACCAAAGTCCGTGGTTTGCTCGGTTTGAACGCGCACCCGAATGACAAGACCAAGCCTGGTGATTACCCGGTGGCGTGGTGCAAGGCGTTCGGCCAAGGCCGTGTTTTCTACTCCTCGCTCGGTCATCGTGAGGACATGTGGGACGCGGAAGAAAAAAATCGCAAGAACCCGCCGGAGATCGCCAAACAGTATCAGCAGCACATCCTCGGTGGCATCCTGTGGGCGCTCAAACTTGCGCCCGGTGACGCCCAGCCGCAACCGGTGAAACTTTAAGTCAAAGCAATTGAGCTGACCCTTTATCTGACGCACATGAATCCGATTGAACCACAAGCCGATCTGAATCGCCGCAGTTTCCTGAAAGGCGGCTCGCTCGCCTCGCTCATGATGATGCTGGGCGGTGTGGAGATCACCGCGCAAGACGCAGCCACGAAACCTGCTGCCGCTGTCAAACCGGCCAAGAAAATTGGACCGCCAGTGAAGTGTGGTGTCATCGGTGTCGGGGCCTGGGGCCGTGACATGATCGGGCACCTTTCACGCCTGCCCAATGCACCGGTGACGGGTGTGGCTGAGACTTACGGAGCTTCCTTGCGCCGCGCCAAGAGCGGGGCGCCGAACGCCGCGCAGTTCGAGGATTACCGGAAACTTCTGGAGAGCAAAGATGTGGAGGCCGTCGTTATCGCCACGCCCACGCATCAGCATAAGGAGATTGCCATCGCCGCGTTGCAAGCGGGCAAGCACGTCTATTGCGAAGCGCCGTTGGCACACACGATCGAAGATGCCCGTGCCATCGCCAAGGCTGCTCGCGAGAGCAAACAGATCTTCCAGGTGGGCCTGCAATATCGCGCGAATCCGCAGCATCATCACGTGGTGGACTTCGTCCGCACCGGTGCCGCCGGTGCACTGACCGTCGCGCGTTCGCAGTATCACAAGAAGGAAAGCTGGCGCCGCACCTCGCCCAGTCCGGAACGCGAGAAGGAATTGAACTGGCGCTTGCGTCAGGATACCTCGCCCGGTCTCGTGGGGGAGATCGGCATCCATTCCATCGATGTCGCGTCGTGGTTCATGCGCGCCAACCCTGTTTCTGTCACGGGCTTCGGCTCCATCTTGCATTGGAAGGACGGGCGTAACGTGGCCGACACGTCCCAAGTCGTCCTCGAATATCCCGGTGGTGCGCGGATGATCTATGATGCCACGCTGACGAATTCGTTCGAGGGCAACTACGATGTCTTCTCCGGCACAGACGCCGCCATCATGATCCGCGAGAACCGCGCCTGGATGTTCAAGGAAGCGGACTCGCCATTGCTCGGTTGGGAAGTGTATGCGAAGAAGGACACTTTCCCGGCCACGGGCGAGGCCGGCATCGCGTTGGTGGCGAACGCCACGCAATTGATCGCCCAAGGGCTCAAGCCCGCGGAAGCAGCGGCGGATGGTGATTCACCGGCTTACTACTCGCTGGAAGCGTTCATCGAAAGCATCAATGAGAAGAAGGCCCCGCATGCCGGTTGGAAGGAAGGCTTTGAGGCCACGGTCGCCGCGCTCAAGGCGAATGAAGCGGTGAACACGAACAGCAAGATCACCTTCGAGCCGAAGTGGTTTGAGGTGTAATCAACAACTTTGAACTGTAGAAAGCCGCCTGAGGTCAGGCGGCTTTTCTTTACCGGCATCAGTTGCCAAATCTGGACAGGCAGATTAGTATTTCACTATCACTTCACAGGAGCGGCTATGAACAGCAAACAACCAATGCCGACCATACTGATCGCCGCCTTCCTTTGTCTTGTGGGCAGGTGTGTAACACAAGCCTGTCCGGACTGTAATATCCATAATTACCTGTTCTCTTCGTTGCGCTCCTCCAGCAATGTGTTCGTGGGGGAGTTCGTGGGCTCAGGCAAAGTCAAAGTCACCAAGGTGTATCGAGGGACGAATGTTGTTGGGACCGTGGTTGACGTTAAAACAGGCTCTTCAGCCTTTAATGATAACCAGTTGATATTCAGTGACCCTAAAAGTCATGATCTGAACTTTGAACGCCTTCCGCTTGATTTCGATTGGGAAACCAAATTTATTTTGCGAAAACCTTGGGCCGAACCGGACCTGTATCCCCAAGACGGCATTAGTAAGTACAATCAGAAAACTATACCGGACGTGAACCACAAAGTAGATGCCCTGCGGGCGGTTCAGGGCATCAGCATTGTGACACGTGAACTGGGACTGCAATATGTCAAAGCCAATGCGGCAGATTGTGCCCTGTTGATTGAATCCGAAATAACGAGACTGCAATCCAATCTCGTTGCCAACGGAAAACCAAGAAGGTTTACCTATAGCTACGAAGGGTTGGCTCTGGCGTATTGGGCCGCCAAGCCCAATGGTGCGCTTACCAACTACCTGGCCCAAATCGAAAGATTCAAATCCCAGCCAAGATCATCAGTCGATCTGTCCCAATTCGCGGCCAAGCTTTCAGATGAGTTCAAATATCTATCCATGGCCTTGAGGTCAGCGAAAGGAACAGGCCAGGAGAAACGACTGGCCGAGCGGCTCAAAGCCGTTATTCCTCAGCTTGAAGGGGATTCACTCGTCGGCGCATTATATGTCGCTGATTATTCAAAATTGTTCGAACCGGAGGAGATTAAGCATCTGGCGGAGAAACTGGCTAAAGAACAGCCCGGTAAAAAAGATGCGGTTGCTCTGGCTTTTTATCACTTGGGATGTGAATACGGTCCTTCTTGGGACTATGCGAAGTCATTACCGTCATTTGTGCTGGCAAAGGCCCACTGTGATAAAGCTGAACTGCTGCAAGAACTGGATAAACGAATTCAGTGGCTGCAACAACGGGGACGAAGATAAACTTCTTTGCCAATTCTCAGGATTCCGACCGGTACTTCTGCACCAGCAGATGACTCCGGGCAGATTCCAGAGCCATGATGAAATCATCATAGGTCTGGTAACGTTGTGCCGGGTCCTTGGCCATGGCCATGCAGATGGCCTCATTCGTCGGGGCGGTGATGGCCGGGTTCAAATGATTTGGCGGCGTCAGCGCCGTATTCACATGCGCGAAGGCTGCCTCCTGAATATCTGGAGCTTCGAAGGGCACCTTACCTGACAACGCGAGATAGAGCGTGGCGGCCAGGCTGTACATGTCCGACAGATAGCTCTCGCCCGTCTGTGAAACCCGCTCTGGGGCGATGTAATAAGGCGTGCCTAGCACACCTTCCTCTTCCGCCTGCTCGGCATCGGCCTTGCGCGCCAGACCGAAGTCCACCAGCTTGGGCTTGCCTTCGGAATTATAGAGGATGTTGCCGGGTTTGATATCGAGGTGCAGCAGATTGTGGTTGCTGGCTTCCTTCAAGGCGGCAGCCACATCGATGCCCACATCCAGCACTTGCAATTCCGGCACGGCACCTTCCTTTTCGATCCGGTCATCCAGGCTGCCGCAATCCGCCAGCTCCATGACGATGTATTTCTCACCATCCCATTCATCGAAGGCGTAGATGTGGATGATGTTCGTATGGTTCAGTCCGGCGCAGGCCTTTGCCTCACGCGCGAAGCTTTCCACCAGCGCTTTGTCATTCGTGAACTCCCGCCGCATCAGCTTCACTGCCACTTCCCGCTCGAGCGAAGTATCGTAGGACCGGTAAACCGTGCCCATGCCGCCGGAAGCGATCACTGCGCGGAGCTCAAACTGCCGCAGCTTCAGAGGCAGCATCACCGGATGTCCGCACTTGGGGCAGGGGGTGGTGGAGAGCGGAGCCATGGTGCTGGGAATGAAGATGCTCTTGCCGCACTTGCCGCACGGCACCATCTTCAGGGACGACGCCCCACCCGCAGCCGGACTCATTGACACTGAACTCATGCTTAATTGTGAAGGGCCAATAGGATAACAATTCGCCCCCGCCCTACAAGCCAATGTTCACCCTTCGGCCATTTTCTGCAATCGTCACTTTCAGAAATCTCCGGTCCGCGAAAGCCTGCATTTTACTTCGAAGTTGTCTCTCCTGTTCATCGTCAGTAATAAGAACTTATGAAAGCCCTCCGCCTGTTCTTCCTTTTTGCATTGCTGATGACCTTCGCTGTGTCGGCCGCTGAACCTGCGGCAGCAGTGCTGAAGGCCGGTTATGCCGAGACGGATATCACCCCCGAGATCGGCATGGAACAGCCCGGCGGCTACGGCAAGTCCTTCCACAAGACCCTTCACGACCCCTGCAAGGTCCGCGCCGCCGTCTTCGATGACGGCCAGAAGCGCGTTGCTTTGGTCGGCACGGACACGCTCATGATCCCGCGCGACCTCGTCCAGCGCGCCCGCAAACGCATCC
>JAJNBN010000143.1 GCA_021156225.1 Verrucomicrobiota bacterium
GCCCCAGCACCTTGATGAGGATATCGGCATTGTCACTGCCCGGAGTGACGCTGAACTCGATGGGAAATTCCTGTTTCCCGCCTTTGACTGCTTTCAACGCCACCGTCTTTAGCGGTTCCTTCCCTTTGCCGTAGATCACCAGTTCCAAGCCGTTTTTCTCGGTTTTGCGCACTCCCAAAGTGCAAAGCACCACGTCCGTCACTTCATTCTTCGCCGAGACTTCCACCAATTTCAATTTGCTATCTGGCACAGCCTTGCCATCCACCTCCAGCACCAAGTCCTTCAGCCAAAGCTGGCCCAGTGGCAGCGGCGTTTCACTGGCTTTCGCCAACACATCGGCGACTTTTGTTTCCGGTATCACCACCATGCCGATGTCACCCTTGGCCATCCCGTAAGGATTTTTGATGTCCACATCCACCTTCAGCGCCACATCATCCAGTTTGACCGCGGCATTCCAGAGCAGATACGAAGCCTTCAGCAGTTCATCACGCGGAATAACTTCCTGTGCCTGGGTAAAACCTAATGCGGCCACCAGCATCGGTATCAGCAACAATGTTTTCTTCATAAATTTAAATACAGTTGATCGGGTTGGTTAGTTTCGTCCGTCTATCAAATGATAACGCCGCAAAATCTTAACGGTTACACCGGCTCATTTCTTCCTCGGCTCTACCTTCAGCAGATCAAGCGACATGTCGGATTGTTTCGGCTTCATCTTGCTAAACTTCACTCTCTGCTCTTCGGTCAGCTCGTTTTCCACGTCTACCACCAGTTTTTTTACGATACCCGTGGTCCGCTCTACTGTCTCCACGCGCACCACCTTCATATCGTCCACCGCTGCGTCGATGAGTCTCTGTATCTTCTGCCGCTGTTCTGGGCTCAGCTTCAGCCCCTCCTCGATTCCCCGCATCGCCCGCTCGTTCCACTGCTCCGGGTTGTGCCGCGCCCTCATATCCCGCTTCGCTTTGTCATAGCCGAACCGCGCGCCTGCATAACCGCTCGCCAGCACGATGCCCAGCAACACCACTACGATTTTCCAATGCCGCAAGAATCTCATAACATCCAAAATTCATCCGCCACGATGTCCTCCACCGCCGGCCGGTCCAGTTCAGGTTCCGGCTCCGCCCGCAGCTCCACCACGAAGCTCGACGCCAACACCACCACGACCAACGCCAGCGTGCGCCAGCCCATGGCCACCCACACCGCCTCCAGCGAGACCGACTGCCGCGCCCATGCCCGCGCCAGCACCCGCGTCACCAGCGCATCCTTCAGCTCTGGCACCGGCGGCTCAGTTCCTTGCCGCGCCCGCTCCGTGCATTTCTGCCAACGTTCGTCAAACGCACTCATAATGATTTATCCTTAAAAAGTTTCTCTGCGAACGACCTCAACTTCCGCCGCGCCCGGAACGCCCGGATCTTCACCAACGGCCCGTTCCAGCCCGTGATCTGCGTCACTTCCGCCACCGACTTCTGCTCCAGGTCCATCAGGCTCACCACCAACCGGTCTTCCGGGGACAACTGCGCCAACAAACGCCCCACGATCTCCCGCGTCTCTTCCGGTGAGGCATCCGGCACCGACGACTCCTCCGACACCATGAACTCCAGCCAGCGCAACTCACCTTCCGACAAATCCTCCCAACGCGTCTCCGGCCGCCGCTTTTCCGCCCGTAAGGCATCCAGACACGTCCGCACCGCCACCCGCGACAGCCAATGCTCGAACGGCGCGCCCTCCCGCACCTCGTATTGCTCCAGCTTCTGGAACATCTTCACCAAGATCTCCTGCAACAAGTCTTCCTCCGCCATCCGCACTGGCCGATGCGACCGCACGATGCGGATGAGCAATGGATGCACATGCGCGACCAGTTGCCTAGGTTAAACGCCATCCAAGCCCGCCCGGTTACAACCCGGCCATAAATTCTTGGAACCAATCGAACCTACAAAATCCCTGATAAATTGCGCGAACAAACTGCCAAAGAATGGTAGGGTCGGCTGTCCTCAGCCGACCGCCGTCGAAGCATCGGATCTCCCCAAAGCAACAGAACTGCCTGACACCAAACCCCTCCCCTTTCCCTTCTCCCAAACCCTGCTACCTTCCCCATATGACCGCACCTGTCATCCATCCCGGCGTCCGCATCGGCCACGTCCACCTGAAAGTCGCCGACCTCGATCGCGCCTTAAACTTCTACTGCGGTGTCCTCGGCTTCCAAATTACCCAACGCTATGGCCGCCAGGCTGCCTTCATCTCCGCCGGCGGTTACCATCATCACATCGGCCTGAACACATGGGAAAGCCTCGGCGGCAAACCACCCGCTCCAGGCACCACCGGCCTCTACCACCTCGCCATCCTTTACCCCACCCGCGCCACGCTCGCCGATGCCCTCCGCCGGGTGATCAAGGCCAGTATCGAACTCGACGGCGCCTCCGACCACGGCGTCAGCGAAGCCCTCTACCTCCGCGACCCCGATCAAAACGGCGTCGAACTCTACTGGGACCGCCCCGAACCCGAATGGCCCAGAACAGCAAATGGAGAACTCGCTATGATCACCGCTCCCTTGGATTTGGACGGATTGCTGAGTGCCTAATCAGCGGACCGCGGCTGTGCTCGCCCCAAGCGAGCCAGCCGCAGCGCGTCCTCTTTCCACTGTGAGGTAATATTTTACCAACAAAACCGCAATGTACCCGCTGCGGCTGGTCCTCCGAGGACACAGCCGCGGTCCAAAACGAAAAAGGCGGCTGAGGCCAAAACCTCAACCACCTTCCTGAAACTCACCCTACCGCGGCCTTACTGGCACGACTCGCACGTCCCGCCATTCCGCATCGCCTCGATGGAGCACGCCAGTTTCTCCGATTCAGTGGCTTCCTTGCGCGCCTTTGCCGGTTCTTCCGTCGCAGCTGGCTTACGGTCGCGGTTCGCGCTGTCGATCGCGCTCTTATTCAGCGTGCGGAGATAATATGTCGTCTTGAGACCACGTTCCCACGCCTCGCGATACATGAAGCTCGCCGCGCGCGCATCCGGTTCTGCCAGCCACAGGTTAGTGCTCTGCGCCTGGTCGATCCACTTTTGCCGGACCGCGGCGCATTGCAGGATCCACGTCGGCGCGATCTCGAACGCCGTTTTATACAGGCGACGCAAGTCCGCCGGGATACGTTCGATGCCTTGCACGCTGCCGTCGAAGTACTTCAAATCGCCCAGCATCTGCTCATCCCACAATCCGAGGTTCTGCAACTCACGGATGAGATAATCATTCGTGCGGATGAACTCACCGCTCAGGTTCGACTTCGTATGGATGTGCTTGTACGTCGGCTCGATGCACGGCGTGCAGCCCATGATGTTGGAGATCGTCGCCGTCGGCGCGATGGCCAGGCAGTTCGAGTTCCGCATGCCATGCTTCTTGATCTCTTCCCGCAGCTTGTCCCACGGCAACCGCGAGGTGCGATCCGTCGGAATCGTCATGCCACGTTCCTGCTCCAGCAGATTTAGCGTGTCCAGCGGCAACAGCCCGCGGTCCCACTTGGAACCTTTATACGTGCTGTACGTGCCCTTCTCCGCCGCCAATTCCGTCGAGGCCGTGTAAGCGTAGTAAGCGATCGCTTCCATCGCCTCATCGTTGAACTCCACGGCTTCCACCGTATCGAACGGGATGTGCTTCTCGTAAAGCGCGTCCTGCATGCCCATCACGCCCAAGCCCACCGGACGATGCTTCATGTTGGAGTTCTCTGCCGCTTCCACGGGGTAGAAGTTGATGTCGATGACGTTGTCCAGCATCCGCATCACCACGCGGATCGTCTCTTGAAGCTTTTTGTGGTCGAGCTTGCCGTTCGGCAACAAATGCGCCGAGAGGTTCACGCTCGCGAGGTTGCACACCGCTACTTCGTCCTTGCTCGTGTTCAGCTCAATCTCGGTGCAGAGATTTGAGTTGTGGATCACGCCGCAATGATCTTGCGGGTTACGCACGTTCGCCGGATCTTTCCACGTCATCCACGGATGACCGGTCTCGAACAGCGTTTCCAGCATGCGCTTCCAGAGTTGCAGCACGCGGACCTTGCGGCCCCAGATGATGCCCTCATCCACCATCCGCTCATACTGCTCGTAACGTTGCTCGAACGCCTGGCCGAACAGCTCCGGCAGATCACGCACTTCATTCGTGCGGAAGAGCGTCCACGTAGCATCCTTCGGCAGCTTGCCATCCGAGATCAGCTTGAGGCGCTTCATGAACACATCGGGAATCCAATGTGCCGTGTTCATGTTGTGCGTGCGACGACGGTCATCGCCCGTTTCCTTGCGCAGATCCAGGAAGTCTTCCACGTCTGCATGCCACAATTCCAAGTAGGAGCACAGCGCACCCGGACGCTTGCCGCCCTGGTTCACCGCGATGGCGATGTCATTCGACACCTTCAAGAACGGAATCACACCCGAGCTTTCACCGTTCGTGCCATGGATGTGCGCACCCGCACCACGGATCGCCGTCCATGAGCAACCCAGCCCGCCTGCCCACTTGGACAAGTGCGAGAACCGGCGCCACGTCTCCGTGATCTCCTCGATGCTGTCGCCGCAATACAACAGGTAGCAGCTCGAGAGCTGCGGCCGTTGCGTGCCCGCGTTGAACAACGTCGGCGTGGAACTGCACGCCCGTCGCGTCTTGTAGATGCCGTAAAATTCCACCGCGCGCGTTTCGCGTTCCTTCTCGGCGAGGGCCAAGCCCATCGCCACACGCAGCCAGAATATCTGCGGTGCTTCGAGACGGCGCTTGCGACCCGACACCTGATCCTGTGTGTGGATAAGGTAACGATCATACAGCGTCTGGATGCCGATATAATCGAACTGCAGATCCGCGAACGGATCCAGCGCCTCGGCCAATTGCTTCAGGTTGAACTCCGCCAGCTTCGGATCCAGACGACCGAGCTTGATACCGTGCGGGATGTAGTCGAGGAACGCCTTCTTGTGCGCTTCCTTCAATGCTTCCACGCCATCGGAGATCTTCCACGGCAACGTCTCTTCGTAGATGAACGTGAGGAGAATACGGGCCGCGTAAAATCGTGCATCCGCATCCGCATCCAGCAACGACTTCGCATTGAGGATGATCGTGTCACGACGCTCTTCCGGGCTGAGGTTCAGCGACACACTGCGCAACAAGCGGGCGATCAATTCTTCCTCCGGCATCTGCGGCTTCAGACCGATACGACCAAAGGACAGGCGCGCACGCAGATCAACCAATTGATCCGGCGTAGCCAGCTCTAGCTGGGCCGAATCATCCGTGCCCTCTTCCGCCTTAGTACCCGCGAGTTCACGCAGCACGGAACGTTTCGCACGATACTTGGCGTAAGCCAGCGCGACCTTGCCTTGATTCAACTCCATCAAGGTCTCTTCCACGAGATCCTGCAATTGCTCGATGTGGATGAATGAAGGCCGCTCACGGCGCAAACGGAACTCGATCTCCGCCTGCACATGCGCACCCAGCGCTTCATCCACCCCGCAAGCCACGGCTGCGGCCCGCACGGCGTAGGCTACCTTATGCCCTACCCAACCGACCACGCGCGGCTTCCCCGAGGTATCCCCCGGCAGGTCGCGCCGGATGACCTGTGGCATCAATGCCGCATCATTCGGCGTCGCGAGATTCAGCGTCGGCTCTGTTATCGTATCGTTACTCATGACTGTCCTTTGTTGACTGCTCTTGTCTGCGTATTTCCGTTTCTGTCAGGTCGATCAAATCGCCTGTCCAGCCCATCCGAAGATGGGATAAATTCTTAAGCTCGCGGCCCCACGATCCCCGTTTGCGCCTGGTACTTGCCACCGCGATCCTTGTAGCTCGTTTCGCACAGCGACGTAGCTGCGAGGAAGATCACTTGCGCCAGACCCTCATTCGCATAGATGCGCGCGGGCAATGGCGTGGTATTGGAGATTTCCAACGTTACATGGCCTTCCCATTCCGGCTCGAACGGCGTCACATTCACGATGATGCCGCAGCGCGCATAAGTGCTCTTGCCCACGCACAACGTGATGACATCGCGCGGAATACGGAAATACTCCACACTGCGCGCCAGCGCGAACGAGTTCGGCGGCACCAGGCAGGAATCCCCGCTCATATCCACAAACGAACGGTCATCGAATTTCTTTGGGTCCACCACGGCGTTGTACACGTTCGTGAACACCTTGAAATCCCGCGCCACGCGCAAGTCGTAACCGTAGCTGGACAGGCCGTAACTGATGACCGGTCCGGCCTCGTTGCGCCGCACCAAACCGTCTTCAAACGGCTCGATCATTCCGTGTTCGCGGGCCATCTTGCGGATCCAATGATCAGGTTGTACTCCCATAACAGGCTTGCTCAAACCAGATCATCTTCCGCCGCGTTCTTCACACTGCCGCTCGTCTGATACTCCGTCACGCGCGTCTCGAAGAAGTTCTTTTCCTTGCGCAGGAAGATCACTTCATCCAGCCAGCCGAAGGGATTCGTCTTCACGTTGGACAACGCCGGCAGGCCCAAGGACGTCAAACGGCGATCCGCATTGTAATCCACGTAATTGATGAACTCGGACTGCTTCAAGCCAACCTGGTCATCCGGCAGGCAATCGCGCACAAATTCTTTTTCGAGTTCCACGCCTTCGCGCATGAACTCCACCAGTTCCGCGCGGAATTCCGGCGTCCAGATGTCCTGATTCTCTTCGATCAGCTCCGTGAGGATATAACGGCCCAAAGCAATGTGATTGGATTCATCGCGTAAGGTGTATTGGAACATCTGGCCGATGCCCGTCATCTTGTTCTGGCGATGCAGTGACAGGATCATCGCGAAGAGCGCGTAGAACTGCGTACCTTCCATCACTTGCGAGATGCCGAAGAGCGCCTTGGCGAACTTCTGCTTGTTCACCGTCTGCGTCAGGTCCACGCCCATCTTGAGCTCCGGCATCTGCCGCATGATGTAGGCGTTCTTGCGCTGGATGCTCGGGATGTCGTTGAACTTCGCCGTCACTTCATCCAGGTCAATGTTCAAGCTGCCGATGATGTGCAGGAGCGAATCCATGTGGATGCTCTCCTCCGCGATCTGGCGCAAGGAAGCGTGTTTCAACTCTGCCGCTGTCAGGTTTTCCTCGATCACATGCAGGACGGAATCTCCCACGATGCCTTCCGCTGCCGAGAAATAACCCACGCCCATCTCGATGATCCAGCGTTCCTTGGGCGTGAGGGCGTTCGTGTTCCACTGGTGGGCGTCCTTGGACATGTCGATCACGTCCGGCTCCCAGTGGTTGGCCTTCATCTGCTTGTAGATGCGATAAGCCTCGGGATATTTGAGCGGGAGGACGTTCAATTCCGCCGTTTTGAGGCCGTTGATCACCCGCTTGCCGTCCAGCCGTTCGCGCGCCTTCGTCTTGTTGAGCCGGAACGTCTTGTTGCGGAACTGGTAAACGACGTGCGTATCCTGCTCGGTCGCCGACATCTCGCCGGACTCAAAAGTAAGGTCTTTATTCATGGACTCGGTCGCGAACCGCTTCCGGCTCACGGGCAAAACTTCTGCACACCACCCGCCAAGGCAGCCTGCTACTTACGGTTCAGAGGAGGATTGGCGGTGCCTGCGTCATGCGGTGCACAACGGCTTATGGCCAAAGCCCGGTCCCCCATCCAGTCGTTGGCGCGACTGTCACCAGCTCGAAGCTGGACCGATGAGTGTCGGCAAGCAGGTCTTCTGGCTCCGAGGTCGTACTCCTGTCCCACCTTAAAAAACCCGAAAATATTGGGCTTTTTGGCTGCCATTTCTGGCCCGGAACAGTCGTCGCTCGATACAGCGGCGCCACCACCCGGGATTCGCACCCGGTTCCCTATTATCCTCCAGCCCCCGCTGGAAAGCACTTGCCGACGAAAACACACTACTAATTGTGTGTCGTGTAAAATTTACACACTACCAATAGTGTCGAATTTGAACTCCAAGCAACTATTTTTTGAGTTCTGCCATGAAATTTTTTCACAAATTTTACTTCCCAAAATGAATCCGGAATGCGTTTTCAATGTTCCGGCCGGCAACCCCTTTCCTTCCTGGTCGAAAACCACGAAAAAGACACAAATTCCACTCATTTTCACGAACTGATTTGCTCGGAAAAATTCGTGCTAACTCCTGAAATTCGTGTCACTTTCCATCCCCACACGTGCAGTCCAGACACCCATGCCTCGCGCACATCTGGCAAACGGCTTCCACTTTCTCCCGTAACTGTTGCCGCGCCCGGTGATGCCTCACTCTTAGGTTGTTCGGGGTCACTCCAAGGGCTTTCGCCACTGTTTCCGGGGCTTCCTGCTCCAGATCCAGCCGTCGCACCAATTCCCCATACTCAGGTTTGAGCGTGTGAATCAGCCCCGCCACACACGCACACGCCGTCCGCTCCTCTTCGGCATCCGGCGGAGCCTCAATCTGGGCTTCGAAGGATTCCATCGCCCGCTTATTCGCCGCCCGCCGCCGGTAGAGATCTATGATGGTCCGTCGCAAGATACGATAGAACCACGCCGTCACGTTCTCATCCTTCCGTAACTGCTCGGCTGACTTCACCGCCTTCAGCAAACTCTCCTGCACCACATCCGCCGCCAGCTCCGGATCATTCACCCGTTTCCGCGCGAACGCCGTGAACATCTCCAACTGCGCCAGTAACTGTTCTTCGAGCAGTTTCATTTCGATTCGTTTTATTCAAGCAGACCGAGCTGTGACTAAAACATTGCACATTCCTACCCCTTACACCCGCAATCCTGCTCCAGGCACTTCAAAAACTCCTTCGCCGCCCGCCCCATCGCCCGCCGCTTTGGCCAGATCACTACGATAGCCCGTTCCGGCTTCGTCCCATCCAATGACCGATACACCGGCCGGTTTGCCGGCCCCGATTCCAAAGCCATCTGCGGCACCAATGAGATGCCTAAACCCGTGGCCACCAGCGCCTGCACCGTCTCCATCTGCGCGCTACGGCAGCTCACCTTTGGCTGAAAATTCCGGCGATTGCAGAAACCCAGCACCTGATCGCCTAGGCAATGGCCCTCTTTCATCAGGATGAACCGCTCATCCTCCAGGTCAGCTAGTTTCACGGATTTCTTTTTCGCCAGCGCATGGTTCACCGGCACCGCGAGGAGCAGTTCTTCCGTGAAGAGCTTCTCCACCTCCACACCCGCCTCATCCAGCGGCAGGCTCATGATGGCCATGTCCACCTCGAACGACGTCGCCAGCTTCAGCAACCGCGCTGTCGTATCCTCCTGCACCACCACCTCGATGCCCGGATACTTTTCCGAGAACTGCGCGATGACTCCAGGTAATAGATACGGAGCGATCGTGGGCAAGGCGCCCACCGTTACTGTCCCGCGTACCAGCGCTTGTGTATCCTCCGCCTCACGACGGGCCGCTTCAACTTCTTCCAGTATCCGCAAGGCTCGCGGCAGAAAGCTCTCACCCGCCTCCGTTAGCTTCACGCCCCGTTTCAAACGGTTGAACAGGCGCTGGCCCAGTTCATCCTCCAGTTTGTGGATTTGCTGGCTAAGCGAGGGCTGCGCCACATGACAACGTTCTGCCGCGCGAGAGAAGTTGCCCGTTTTCGCCACCGCCACCATGTATCGGAGCTGATGCAGTTCCATAGTCTGGACCTATCATAA
>JAJNBN010000144.1 GCA_021156225.1 Verrucomicrobiota bacterium
GGCTCGCATGACTGTTCTTCTTATGGATGTTCGGAGCAGCGGCCGGACGAAAGACTTCGGTATTCCACAGCACCTTGCCGCTCTTGGCATCTACGCACAAAGTGTGCAATGACTGGCTGCCGACGTCATTAGGAATCGCGGAAGTAAGGTAGAGCCGGTCACGGAACAGCGCAGGTGAGGACCATCCTTTGCCCGGCAGCTCGATCTTCCACTTCACATTTTCCGTGGCGCTCCAGTTCAGCGGCAGAGACTTGGCGGCCGCATTGCCATGGGCCGCCCCGCGGAACTCCGCCCAATCTGCGGCAAAAACATTGGCTGCAGCCACGCAGCATAGCACCAGACCTAATATGCAGAATCGGTTTGTCTTCATGTGCAGAAAGCAAAAAGGGCTTCCCGGTAGGGAAGCCCTGAAAATCAGCGGCGGCTTAGTGGTGATTCGTCTTCGGCGGCAGGCAGAAATAGCTGAACAGCACGGCAAATCCGAGCAGGCTTAGGAAAAAGAGTCCCGCGCCCTTGCCATGCGACATGCGCACCATGCCGATTCCGATGATCAGCGCCATCAACAACGTTACACCGGTCGATGCCCAAAATTTCATAGGCGCACAATATAGCGATCAAATAGCAGGAGACAAGCGACGTTTTTTCCGTTTTAGACGTCCTATTTCACGCCCTTGCGCTGCAAGGTGTTAGCGAGGATGAAATCCACGATCGGCTCGGGGTCATCCAGCCCATGCACATGGCCGATGCCGGGCTTGTGGATCACTTGGATGGAACCGCCCAAGGCCTTATACCGTTCTTCGATGATCGCCGTATTTTCCTCCACTGGCACCACCTCATCCGCATCGCCCACCACATGCAGGAGCGGCACCTTGGCTTTGGCCAATGGAGCCAGACCATCGATAGGGTTACCCTTCCACGCCAGCGCTTCCGCATCGTCCTTAAAGCCGTACGCCTTCAACACCAGTTCCCAATCTTTGACGCTGCCCTTGGCCTTCCCCTTCCCGCCCGGCCAGCTATGAAATGTGCACACCGGTGCATCCGCGTAGATGCAGGCGACCTTGTCCGGATTGGCGGAGGCCCAATTGTAGATGTAGAGGCCACCACGGCTCATGCCCTCCAGTGCAGGCTTGGCGTTCAAATGATGGATGGTAGTGAGATACGCATAAAACTTGTTCCACACCTCTACAGCGGCGGGACTGCCGATCAATTCCGGCGCATCGATGTAAACCAAATGAAAACCTTTGCCCAAAAGCGCGATGTCCACCTCCGGGCGATGCGCCCAGAAACGCGCGCGCCAAATCCATGGACGTCCTTCTGCTGCTTGCTTGGGCAGGATGATATTCGCTTTCCGTTTATCGAATTCGATCTCGTGCAGTTCATAGCCATTCCAATTGGAAATCTTGCCTACAACCAATTCACTGGGCGTCAGCGGTGTGGGCGCAACAGGTTTCAGATGCTGCTTTAAGGTAGGCACCGCTTGCGGTAGTTCCTGCATCACGAGCTCTGCCATGAGCCGCGCGCCCTTCGGTGAGAAGTGCGTGCGGTCACCAGGAGCATTGCTCAAGTCAGCCGTGGCTTGATCGCCAAGCTTGGCGAAGAGCTTGCCGCTGGCCGTGTGTAAATCCACCAGCGGCACTTTCTTTTCTGCCGCGACCACTTTCATAGCGTCGGCGTAGGGTTTCAGGATGTCATTCAGTGAACCATCGGCATTGAATGTACGCCGATGCATTGGCGTGATGAGCACGGGCTGGGCACTCAACGCGCGGGCTTCATCAATGTAGCGGCGCAGATAATCTCGATAGTCCGTGGCGGCATCGGTCGCCTTGGGCTCGGTCTTGGCGTGAGAGTCGTTGTGCCCAAATTGGATCAGCACGAAGTCCGGTTTCAAGGCTTTCGTCTTCTCCCAATGCCCCTCTGTGATGAAGCTCTTGGAACTGCGCCCGCTGAGCGCCACGTTCGTGACTTGCAGTGAATCGTTGAACCAATCCTGCAGGTAATGTCCCCAACCGCGCACAATGGATTGCTCCGGATATTCGCTCACGGTGGAATCGCCCAATACCGCGACCTTGAGTGGTGCGGCATGGGCCGTGGCGGCAAAAAGAAAGGCGGCCATCAAGGCCGCCGTGAGATTGAGAATACGTTTCATGATGACGGATCAGCTCGTCGGGATGTTGTATTGCTTGATCTTGTTATACAGGGTCTGCCGCCCGATGCCCAGCCGTTTGGCGGTCTCCAATTTGTTACCGCCCGTCTCCTTTAACATCTGGAGAATGGCGTTGCGCTCGATGCCTTCCATTAGCGTAAGATTCTGCTGCACGGCCGTATCCGTGTTCTCCGTGATGCTAAGGTCCGCGGGTGCGATCTGGCGTGAATCACACATCAGCACCGCGCGCTGCACTTCATTCTGCAACTGGCGCACATTGCCCGGCCACTCGTAATTGCGCAGCATGTCCGCCGCTTCGGGCGTGAAGCCGAAAATGGACCGGCCTGCTTGCGCCGCGAACCGTTTCAGAAACCCTTCGGCCAGGGGAAGAACATCCTCACGGCGCTCGCGCAACGGCGGCAATGAAATGGTGATGGCACCCACGCGGTAATAAAGATCCTCGCGCAGCTTGCCCTCTTTGATGGCCTCTTCGACCGGACGGTTCGTGGCGGCGACGATACGGCAGTTCGTCTTGTAGCTCACGCGGCCGCCGACCGGCCGTACCTCTTGCTCTTGCAAGACGCGGAGCAACTTGCTCTGCGTATCGATGGGCATCTCGGAGATCTCATCCAGCAGCAAGGTGCCGCCGTCCGCCTCACGGAACAGACCGGTACGATCCGCGTGCGCGCCGGTGAACGCACCTTTCACCGAGCCGAACAATTCGCTCTCGATCAGGTCACGGGGCAAGGCCGCACAGTTCACCTTGATCATCGGGCCACTGGCCCGGGAGCTCAGGGAATGCAACAGATCGGCGATGACTTCCTTGCCCGTTCCGCTCTCCCCGCACAAAAGCACGGAGACATCCGTGGGTGCCACGCGCTCAGCCGTGCGCAAGACGTTCTTCATCGCATTGCTGCGGAAGACAGGCGAGCTGCCACCACTGATGTTGGACAGCGCCTGGCGCAACGTGCTGGTCTGCTCGGTCAGCTTCTTGTGCTCCAGCGCCTTCTCGATGGAATGGAGCAAGGACTCGTGATCGAACGGCTTCTTTTGAAAATCGTAGGCCCCCAGCTTGGTGGCGGTGACGGCGGCATCCAGCGAAGCGTGGCCGGTCAAAACGATGACTTCCGTGCTGGGCCAGGATTTTTTGATGAGCGGGAGCAGCTCCAGTCCATCCGCATCGTCCAGTTTGAGGTCGAGCAGGACAACATCCGGCTCCTGACCGCCCAAAGACTGGCGCAGGGCCGCGCCACTGGTCAGGGAAGAGGCACGAAAGCCTTGGGTGGCCAACAGATTCTGCAGCAGCAGACAAAGTTCCTGCTGGTCATCAACAATCAATATGCGGGCATTCATTTCAACTGTCCTTTTCTATTGCCAAATGGCACGGGTTACTGGTGCCGGTTTACGGGAAAACCGGTCTTTTCAGGTGAGACCAATAAACCAGCTAACCATTTTTTTGCCATCTCTGGCCTACCATGACGTAATAGCAAAAATGGTTCCAGTCTTATTTTTGGACAGGAAGAATCTGAGAAAATATGGAAATAACCACTCTCCAACCCGCTAACGGGACACTGAGAAAAAGGTAAAATGCTAAAATCAGCCGCTTATGCCCTAAACCTTGGCATCAGGATAGACCTCTTTAATCTTCTTCCGCAGCCTTTCCTCCTCCACGGGAGGAAGCAAACGACGGTTCACGCGGCGTTGCACGCCATCGAGCAATTCCATCCAATCATCCAAGGGCGGCTCTGGCATATCCTTCCATTGGTCATGGCGTTTGCCACGTACGTGAAAGAGCCACCGGTCACCGATGTGCTTGGCGTAAACCTCGCGTTTCTCGCCATCTTCGGTCCGCCCTTTCCAACTGATTTCGCCTTTGCCCATATTATTCTGGAAGATATACGGAAGCGACGGCCATGGCCGCGATGCCTTCACCGCGACCGACGAAGCCCATCATCTCATTCGTGGTCGCCTTCAGCCCCACCTTCTTGGGATCGATGCCCAAGGCGGCGGCGATGTACTCTTTCATCTTGGGGAAATGTTTACCCATCTTTGGCTCCTGCGCAATGATCGTGGCATCGATATTCACGATGCGACCCGTGCGCTTGAGCACCTGGCTGGCGGACTCTTCCAGGAAAATGCGGCTCGGGGCGCCTTTCCAGCGCGGATCGGTATTCGGGAAAAACTGGCCGATATCACCCTCCCCTACGGCACCCAGCACCGCATCGGTGATGGCGTGCATCAACGCGTCGGCATCGGAATGGCCATCGAGCCCCTTGTGATACGGGATCTCCACCCCGCCCAAGATTAGCTTCCGGCCTTCCACCAACTGATGCACATCATAGCCTATGCCTATATGTATCATGAGGGCGCAGTTTAAGGCAGTGGCCGGAGGTCGCAAGATTGAACCTCGTTCATTTTACGATTGTGAATAAAATCGGCTCGCCTTTGCGCGCCGGGAAAGCTCTACTGAACCCGCGTTTCAGGAGGTGACAATATCCGTCCGCGCCTTCATTGACTTGAGGGGTTGTTGCTGCATAGTAACGCGCACAAAATTATCTCAAAAAATTTACCCTATGGCCGCGAAAACCGCTGATAAATCTGACAAGGTAGAGAAGGCTGAAAAAGCCGAGAAATCGTCCGAGAAAAACCTTCCGGCCGAAACTAAATCGGCGGAGGACGCAAAAGTCAAAGCCGCCCGCAATCGCGAACTGGATGCGGCCATCGCCACCATCACCAAGACCTACGGTGAAGGCAGCATCATGCGCCTCGGCGATGCCCGCGCCCAAACGAAGATCGATGTCATCCCCACGGGCGCGTTGGCGCTCGATCTCGCGCTCGGCGTCGGTGGTTTGCCGCGCGGCCGCGTCATCGAGATCTATGGACCGGAATCTTCCGGTAAGACGACGCTCATGCTGCACGTCATCGCCAACGCCCAGAAGGCCGGCGGTCTCGCCGCGTTCATCGATGCGGAACATGCGTTGGACCCCGCTTACGCGAAGAAGCTCGGCGTGAATCTGGACGACCTGCTCGTCTCCCAGCCGGACAGCGGCGAAGAAGCGCTGACGATCTGCGAAACGCTAGTCCGCTCCAATGCGCTCGATGTGATCGTGATCGACTCCGTCGCTGCGCTCGTGCCCAAGTCCGAACTCGAAGGCGAGATGGGCATGGCCACGATGGGTATGCAGGCGCGCTTGATGAGCCAGGCTCTGCGCAAGCTGACGGCCCTGCTCAGCAAGGCCAAGACGACATGCATTTTCATCAATCAGCTCCGTGAAAAAGTCGGCGTGATGTTCGGCAGCCCGGAAACGACCACGGGCGGCAAGGCGTTGAAGTTCTACGCCTCGGTGCGTATCGACATCCGCCGCAAGGACGCCTTGAAGGACGCGACTGGCGCGGCCATCGGCAACCACGTGAAGTGCAAGGTGGTGAAGAACAAGATGTCCCCGCCGTTCACGGAAGCGGAGTTCGACATCATGTTCAACCACGGCATCAACAAGGAAGGCTCCATCCTGCAAGTGGGCACAGACCTGGGCGTGGTGGAGAAGAAGGGCGCGTGGCTGCAATTCAATGGCGACCTAATCGGCCAAGGCAAAGACGCGGCCGCGAAAGCGCTAGCTGAGAAACCCGAGCTGGCGGCGAAGATCGTGGCAGCCATCATGATCAAGCACGCAGAAGTCCGGAAAACGGCTTAAGCTCCAATACTCTTAAACGAAAAAAGGCCGCGCTCTTCAGCGCGGCCTTTTTGCTGGTTAAAATCGTCCGTTACTCTTTCTTCTTGTTGAACAGGCCTTTGAGTCCTTCGGTCGCCTTCTTGCCAGTCTCACCGACCGTGCCGCCGACATCCTTCACGGCATCCGTGGCGAATTTGCCTACATCGCCCACCGACTTCGCCACGATCACCGTCGTCTGCTTGATGACCTCTTGCAGCACCTGCTTGGTCATTTCGGCGGGAGTGATGCCATCGGGACCGGCACCCAGACCCGTCATGCGGATTTCCGGCACCGTGACGGAGAGCGGTTTGCCGAGCATGGGGAAAATGACCGTCACCTTGGCATTCTTGACCACGAATTCATCCACCTGAAGTTTCTTGGGTGCGCCCGGGGCTTCTTCCTCCGCCTTTTTGTTCTCCGCGCTGCCGGTGAACTCATCCACGTTCTTGAGGATTTGCGTCAGGTTATTCGCCGTCAGTCCGCCTTCGAGAATGATCTCCGGCCCTTCCACATTCACGGACTTCACCACGATCTTGTCCTTGAGCAAGGAGCCCGGGCTGATGGACAGGCTCGCCTTGTGCACCTTAATGGAATACTCGGACTTGTAACCTTCCGGCATACCGATCACGAGGTCATTCACCGCGCCACCGCCGGACAAAGGCATGATGGCGATGCCATCCAACCTTACCGTGGTCTTGGTGACTCGTGGGCCGACCGATTCGACACCCTTCTTCACGATGCCGTTGATGGAGAGCGCGACTGCGACGAGGGCGACTATCAATACGATCAGCAGCCCCAAGGCGATTTTTACCGGTTTTTTCATAAGTCAGAGCAGGAGGTTGCGTAAGCGAACCTCCCATAGGCTTAAGGTAGTCCTCGTTTTCGCGGTGTAAAGCGACCAAATGGACAGGCCGTCTGGGACTGATGGGCTTGGCTTGTCTTTTGCGTTCCGCCAGATACTCTGCTTAGGCATGTCATCCAAGGTCTTTGCCGCCAGTCGTATCGCGTTGTTCTGCGGCGCGTTGTTATCATGGGCCACCCCCGGATTTTCCCAGTCCGCCGAACCGCTGGCGGGCACCAAACAACTGACCATGGAAGGCGACCTCTCCGAACAGATGGTCGCGGGCATCAGCAAGTTCTTCGACCGTGAACTCGCCAGCTCGGTGGAAGGCCGCGCGCGCTTCTGGAAACCCGATTTCTCCACCCGCGCCACTTACAACCAGTCGGTGCAGCCGAATCGCGAGCGGTTTGCGCGCATCATCGGGGCGGTCGATCCGCGGCTTCCGAAAGTGAATCTCGAATACGTGGCCACCAGCACCTCCCCGGCGAAAGTGGCGGATACGGATCGCTTTGTCGCGTATGCCGTACGCTGGCCGGTCTTCGAGGACATGAACGGCGAAGGGCTGCTGCTCGTCCCCAAGGGACGTGTGTTCGCCCGGGTGGTGGCCATTCCGGATGCCGATCAAACTCCGGAAACCATCTCCGGTCTTGCCCCGGGTTTGCCCACGGAATTGCAGTATGCCCGCCGACTCGCAGAGAACGGCTGCCAGGTGATCATCCCCACGCTCGCCAGCCGTTCCGATACATTTTCTGGCAGTGCACGGCTCAATCGTTTCACCAATCAGCCGCATCGCGAGTGGATCTATCGCCAGTCCTACGAACTGGGACGTCATGTCATCGGTTATGAAGTCCAAAAGGTGCTCGCCGCCGTGGATTGGCTGGAAGGCCAGTCAGTCGGCAAGGATGCCGGCAATATCGAAGTGGGCGTGATGGGTTACGGTGAAGGCGCCCTGATCGCTTTTTACAGCGCGGCGATCGATACACGGATCGATGCCTGCCACGTCAGCGGCTACTTCGGCAAACGCGAGAAACTTTGGGAGGAGCCGATTTATCGGAATCTGCATGGATTGCTGGAGGAATTCGGGGATGCGGAGATCGCCACCCTGATCGTGCCGCGTGTCTTGAT
>JAJNBN010000145.1 GCA_021156225.1 Verrucomicrobiota bacterium
ATGAACATCATGACATTGATCCTATGGATTTTTCTGTCCCCAACCTCCGACAGTTTTCAAATACAACCGCCGATTTTCCAAGCTGGCTGACCGCGTTGTTAAAAAGGTAAGGAGAGAGGAGATTCGACGCAAGAGCACAGTGGAGATCCAATAAAATAGCCGCCTCAGTTTTCACCAAGGCGGCTGCTCGCAAATGTTGTGATGAACGCTTACAGTTTCGCCATCGCGTTATCGAGGGCGGTGTAGAGCGTGTTCATCGTCGCTTCCGTTTCATCCCCCATGTTGGAGATGCGGAAGGTCGTGCCCTTGATCTTGCCGTAGCCGCCGTCAATGAGGAAACCCTGTTCCTTCACCAGCTTCTGCAGCTTCGCGACGTCCACGGTGCGACCACCGGGCTTCGCGCCGTTGTTGATGCACGTGAGGGTGACGGATTCGAAACCGGCATCCGGGAACAGCGTGAAGCCGTGTTTGGCGGCCCAGGCGCGCGTGGCCTTGGCGAGCTTCAGGTGACGGGCATAGCGCGCGTCCAATCCTTCGGCGAAGAATTCGTCGAGCTTGGAGCCGAGCGCATAGATGTGGGAGATGCTCGGGGTGCTCGGGGTCATGCTTTCCTTGGCGTTCTTGTCGAACTCCACGAAGTCGAAGTAGTAACCGCGATCTTTCACCGTGGCGGCCTTGGCCAGCGCAGCAGGTGAAGCGGTGAACACCGTGAGGCCCGGGGGCAAAGCGAACGCTTTCTGCGTGCCGGCGAGCAGCACGTCGATGCCAAGCTTGTCGAAGTTCAAGGGCAGCGCGGTCATAGAGCTGACGGCGTCCACGATGAACATCACGTCCGGATACTTTTGCTTCAGCGCGGCGATCTCGTCCAGCGGGCTCATGGTGCCCGTGGAGGTTTCGTTGTGGATCAACGTGAGCGCATCGAACTGGCCGGTGGCGAGTTTCTTGTCGATGGCTTCGGCGCGGATGGGCGAACCCCATTCGGATTGTAGACCTTCGGCGTCCTTGCCGCAGCGCTTGGAGACGTCCAACCACTTGTCGGAGAAGGCGCCCTTCATGCAGTTGAGGACCTTCTTGGTGACGAGATTGCGCAGGGAGCCTTCCATCACACCCCAGGCGGACGAGGTGGAGAGATAGACGAGCTGCTTCGTGCCGAGCAGGGTCTGGAGCTGTGGTTGGATCTTGCCGTAGAGGTCTTTGAAGCCTTGGGAACGATGACCAATCATCGGCGAACGGAACGCCGACCATGTCTTCTCGTTGACTTCAACCGGACCCGGGATATGCAGTTTGACGTGTGCCATAAAAAGCTCGTGAAATTTTTCACAAGCGGTCCCGGAACGCAAGCGGTGATTTAGTGATGAAACTATCGAGTTAACACAGATAGTGCAGATAAACGCAAATCGAGAAGTGAATGATGAATACCGCGCGAGCTTGGTATTCATCATTGCTCAGAAAAATATCTTTCAGCGCCTGGCCCACAGCAAGCCCTGCGAAGACCAGGTGGCATACAGAAGGCAGAAACCGCTCCCTAAAAAAATTTGTTTCCTGCGCCAGCTTCCCAGCGAGCGAAACCCACTTTTGCTTATGGATCCCGCATGCGGGACTGTGGGCGAGGCGCCCTCACTCCAAAGGCTGGACAGGCGATGGCACCTGTCCACTACGCGAGCAGCTTCGTTACGATATCCCCATGCACATCAGTGAGACGGAAGTCGCGGCCTTGGAAACGGTAGGTCAGCTTCTTGTGATCGAAGCCGAGCAGATGCAGCAGCGTCGCGTGCAGGTCATGCACATGGACTTTGTCCACGGTGGCGTTAAAGCCGAGTTCGTCGGATTCACCGAGGGTGATACCGGGTTTGATACCGCCGCCGGCCATCCACATGGAGAACGCGTTCGGGTGATGATCGCGACCGTCATTGCCGCCTTGCACCATCGGGGTGCGACCGAATTCACCGCCCCAGATGACGAGCGTGTCCTCCAAGAGGCCGCGTTGCTTGAGGTCCATCACCAGCGCTGCACTCGCTTGATCCGTGTTTTTGCAATTCTTCTTCAGGCCGTTCACTAGATTGCCGTGCTGATCCCACGCCTCGTGGAAAATCTCGACGAACCGCACGCCGCGCTCGATGAGCCGTCGTGCGAGCAGGCAGTTGTTCGCGAAGGAGGCCTTGCCCGGTTCCGCGCCGTACATGTCCAGGATATGCTGCGGTTCTTTCGAGATATCCACGACGTCAGGCGCGCTGGCCTGCATGCGATAGGCCATCTCGAACGAACTGATGCGCGTGGCGATCTCCGGATCACCCGTCACATTCAGGCGCATGCCGTTCAATGTATTCAGTGTGTCGAGCGACTGGCGCTGCAGCGATTCATCCACGCCTTTCGGATTCGTGAGATAGAGCACGGGCTCGCCGCTGTTCCGGAACTGCACGCCCTGATAGACGCTCGGGAGGAAACCGCTACCGAAGTTCGAGCTGCCACCGCTCGGACCTTTGTCACCGGAGCTGAACACCACGAATCCGGGCAAATCATTCGTCTCACTGCCCAAGCCGTAGCACGACCACGCGCCGAAGCTCGGCCGGCCGAATTGTTGCGAACCGGTGTTCATCATGATCTGGCCCGGCGCGTGATTGAACGCATCGGTGACCATGGATTTCACGATGGCGATCTCATCCGCGATCTTCGCCGTGTAAGGCAACAGCTCGGACAGTTCCGCACCACTGCGGCCATACTTGGCGAATTTGAACTTAGGCCCCAACAACTTCGACTGCGGATTGATGAACGCCGATCGATAGCCCTTCAGCAGCTCGGGAGGCGGCAAGGTGCCGTCGAATTTCGCGAGGTGCGGCTTGTAATCAAACAGCTCCAGATGGCTCGGTGCGCCAGCCATGAAAAGGAAGATGACGCGCTTGGCCTTCGCGGCGTAATGCGACGCTCGGACGGCGAGCGGATTCGTTGCGTCCGCCTTGCTCATCGCCTGAGCGGCGGGCGCGAGCAGCTGGTTCAGAGCGATGGAGCCGAGACCGACGCCGCATTGCTGCAAGAACCAGCGGCGGCTGATCGCCTTCGGGTCCTGTCCGCGATAAAGATGGGATTGGCAATTCATACGGCTTCTATTCCTTCGTAATCGTTTCGTCGAGGTTCAGCAGCACGCGGGACACGGCGGTCCACGCGGCGAGCTGGGCCTCGGTGGCACCTTTTGGCAACGCAGGCAACTTGTTCACTTCACTGGCTGCAAGTTCCATCGGCTTCGCATCCTTCGCGCTGAAGCGCGTCAGTTGCTTCTGCAAAAGCGTTTCGAGTTCCTTCAACTCATCCTTCGAGGGTTTGCGTGAGACGCAGCAGCGGAAGGCATATTCAAGGCGGCTGATGTCACTGGTGCCGCCTTCGCGCAGGACGCGTTGGGCGAGGGCCTGTGCGGTCTCCATGGAAATGGGATCGTTCAAGGTCATCAAGGCTTGCAACGGGGTGTTCGAGCGACCGCGACGCACGCAGGAGAAATCCCCATTCGGTGCATCGAAGGCTTGCAGGAGCGGATAGGGCACGGAGCGATAACGGAAGGTGTAGAGCGCGCGGCGATAACGGTTCTCGCCCTTTTCCTCCTCCCAGAATTTCGGTCCGTAACTCGTCGGGGGCAGGAACAGGAATTCCGGTGCGGGCGGATAGACACTCGCGCCGCCGACCTTCGGATTCAGCAGACCGCTGGCGCTCAGGCCGATGTCGCGCACGAGTTCGGCATCCACGCGGAAGCGGGCACCACGGGCGAGCAGGCGGTTGTTCGGGTCCAACGTGTAGAGTTCCGGCGTGACGTTGGACGATTGGCGATAGGTGGCCGAGGTGACGATGAGGCGGTGGAGCTTCTTCAGGCTCCATTGATTTTCCATGAAGTTCACGGAGAGCCAGTCGAGCAGCTCCGGGTGCGAAGGCGCGGGTGCTTGCACGCCGAGGTCTTCGCTCGTCTCCACCAGACCGATGCCGAAATAGGTCTGCCACACGCGGTTCACCTGGGAGCGCGCGGCGGTGGGTGACTTCGGATCGACGAGCCACTTGGCGAAAGTGAGTCGGTTGCCTTCGGAATTCGCGGGCAAAGGATTCAGCACCTTCGGCACGCCGGTGGTCATCTTGTCGGCGGGCTTGGTCATGTCGCCGCGCTTGAGGAGGAACGTATCGCGCGGATTGTCCATGCGATTCAGCACCATCTGCGTGCTGCCTTCGGGATGTTGCTTCCAGAGGGCGGCGATCTGGGTGTTCGCTTCACTCCATTCGGGGACTTGCTGGCGCCAGAAGGTGAAGAGATCGGCCTTCTGGATGCGCGTGCGCTGTTCGCGCGGAGTCTCAAGAATCTTCGCGATCTTGTGCGGGAGGGCCGGAGCGGTTTCGGTCACATCACCGGCAAAGGCGACGCGGAAACGGCCGAGGTTCAGGTTTTGGTTCTGATCACTGTTCGGGCCGCCATGCTGCTGCTGGATCTCGAAGGTCAGCCGCGTGCCTTTCGCGAAGGCAAAGTTGTTCGTGGCGATGAAGATGGCGGTGCGGTCCTGGTTGCGCTGGCCGGGTCCGGCATCGATGCCCCACGCGGTTTTGATGTCCTTGTCGATGGCGTAGCTGATGGGACCGGTGACGCGATATTCGTTCGTCTTGTAGCCGCCCTGCAGCACCTTGGGCAGGACGGTCTCATGATTGCCGAAATCGGCGAGGGCTTTCACGAACTTCACGCCCGTTTTCTCATTCGGCTTGGTGACATCTTCCACCACCACGCGGAATTCGGTGAGGGCGGCCAATCCTTCCACCGAGCGGCCGGGGCCACCAGCGGGCAGGTTCGGATCGGTCATGAGCTCGAGGCGGAAGGCATTGATATTGGTGGCGGTGACGGTGTTGGTGAAGACGGCGGTGAAGCGGGTGGGGGCATAGCCGGAGCCCAGTTGAGAGCCGTCGGGGAAATCGTAATAGCGCTGCGCGTTATCGCCCGCGTTGCCCAAGGGCAGCACGGTCCAGTTGGGCGAGCGTTCTTTCACCTGCTGTTCCCACGCGGCGAGTTTTTTCTCCCAGTCAGGAGTGCGATGCTTCAGGTCTTCCTCGATGCGGGCGATCTCACTGAGGAGATGGGCCCGGCGCATGTTCTGGTCGGGCGCATACACATTCATGCTGCCTTCCGTGCTGTCATTGATGAAGGCAAAGAGCTGGTAATATTCCTTCTGCGAGATGGGATCGTATTTGTGATCGTGGCATTGCGCGCACTGGACGGTGAGGCCCATCACGCTTTTGCCGATGGCGTCGAGACGATCAAACATGGCTTCCATGCGGAACTGCTCGGGATGCACCCCGCCCTCCTCATTGATCATCGAGTTGCGGAGAAAGCCGGTGGCGACTTTCTGGTCCTGGGTGGAGTTCGGCAACAGGTCACCGGCGATCTGTTCGATGATGAATTGGTTGTAAGGAAGGTCGCGATTGAAAGCGTTGATGACCCAATCGCGGTAGAACCAGACATCGCGTGGTTTGTCTTTCTCGAAACCGTCGGAGTCGGCGTAACGCGCGCCATCCAGCCAGATGCGAGCCCAGCGCTCGCCGTAATGCGGTGAGGCGAGGAGGCGATCCACCTGTTTCTCGTAAGCGTTGCGGGAACGGTCAGCGAGGAAAGCGTCCACTTCAGCAGGCGTCGGGGGCAGACCGATGATGTCGAGTGAGAGGCGGCGGAGCAAGGTGACCTTGTCGGCTTCCAGTGAAGGCTTGAGATTTTCCTGCTCCAGCTTGGCCAGCACAAAGCGGTCGATGGGATTTTCCACCCAGCGGGTGTTCTTTACCTTGGGCAGGGAAGGTTTCACGGGTGGCTTGAAGGCCCAGTGATCTTTGCCGGCGGCGACCATTTTCACGGAGGCGGATTCGGGCCACACGGCGCCTTGATCGATCCACGTCTTGATGAGCGTCACCTGCTCGGCGCTGAGGCGATCGCCCTTTTTCGGCATGGGAGCCACTTCCTTGTGAGAAGCGGTGATGACCTGATAGAGCACGCTCTTAGCGCTGTCGCCCGGAACGATGGCTGCGCCGTGATAGCCGCCTTTGAAGGCGTTTTCACGGCTATCGAGGCGCAGGGAGGACTCTTGTTTATCCGCTCCGTGGCACTCGATGCAGCGCGCGGTGAAGATAGGCTGGATGTCGCGGACGAAGTCCACCGAAGCGGCGCTCAGGCTGCACGCACCAGCCAGCCACAACCCGGCAAGGGCGGCGAGGCGCAGGGGTTTTTCAGGCAACAAAAACATAATCAGGCGATTACTCAGATACTAGGGCATCGCGGGCGGGCCGGAATAGAGAAAATTGCTTACTAGTATGGAGGATTCAGCCATGTAGGGGTAATGACCGATGACGAAAATCCGAATGACGAAGGAAACATCGAACCCTGAACATCGAAAGCGGAGTTAGCGCCTCTTCATCTCGCATGCGGGACAGCTACGGCTACGGTGCCGCGTTCGCGCTTGCGGAAATCGGTGGGGGTGAAGCCGGTGACCTGCTTGAAATCGCGGCTGAAGAAGAACTGGTCACTGTAGCCGCATTGGCTGGCGACTTGTTTGATGGCTTCGTCGGTCTCAATCAGACGGCGCTTGGCGTGAGTGATACGTTCCCGGCGGAGCCATTCATGCGGGCTGGTGCCCAGATGCTGTTTGAAGACGCGGAAGAAATGCGAAGGGCTCATGCCGGCCATGGCGGCGAGTTCCGGCACGCGCCACGGGTGGAAGTATTTCAGGCGCATCGTCTCGATGGGCTTGCGCAGGCGATCGGGCATGGTGTGATCGCCATCCGTCAAAAGGCCGCTGGAGTGGCGGGATTCGGTGAGCCACGCGACGAGCTGCGTGAGATCGCTGTTCAGCCAGGCATCCATGGCGACGTCGGGCGCTTGCAAGCGGCGGAAGATACGGTCGAAGACCGGACGCACGGAACGCATGGAGAGCTGGCTGAAAACGGGATGCGCTTTCACCGCGAGACTGGCGGCCCAACGCGCGCCTTGTGGGCCATCGAAGCGGAGCCAATAGACTTCCCACGGATCGCTCTTCACCGCCCAGTAGGCGTGCGGCTGGCCGCAATCGATCCATACGAGGTCACCGGCATTCACGGTCCAGACCTTGCCCTGCACCTGCACTTCACCGGTGCCGCGCAGGCAGAGGATAAGTTCATGACCGGGGTAGTGATCGCGAGCGATGTGATGCTCCGGTCCCGCGATAAGGTGACCGGCGCGCACGACGCTGTGGTGGCAAGCGAACGTCTCCGCTGATGGAGTATGATACAGCGAGAGCAAAAAACGCGTTGGCGCTGCGGGTTTGGTCACACAGGTAGCATGCGGGGAAAAGGGGCGAATGTCCAATCTGGGATGTGCCGGAAAACATCGAACATCAAGGAGGGGAAGAGCGCAATGTTGCCGAGCGACCTGATGAAAAGCTGTTGGCCTTGTTGGACGTCATCGCCAAACGGCTGGATGCAGGCTGTAATGCGTTCGGGGAGGGCTTCTTTTCAAAAGATTCTGCGATGTGATGCTGCTTTCATTTCAAGGAATTGCCAGCCGCACTTGGCTGCTCTGATGGTCCAGGCAGAAATGAATTTGCCTGAGTGGACACTGCCATCGGCGAGAGCAGCGTTGCCTTGGAAACGGTGTATCTCACCGCTCCATTGCAACAGGTTGGTGCCCGCCAGCGTCATATTGGTATTCATTGCTGTCTGCCCGTTGAGCAGCAGGTTGCGGTCGCCGATCAGCACCATGCTCCCGTTCGTCTCACTGGCATCCACGTTGATGAAGAAGCTCA
>JAJNBN010000146.1 GCA_021156225.1 Verrucomicrobiota bacterium
GCCTCCGCCATCGTAGAACTGGGTCGCCTGAGCAAGGGGCGGATGGTGCTTAAGAATCCGACGGTGACCGTGAACGTCTTCGACGTCGACTATTGGAACCACAAAGCCATGCCGGGGGAAAAGCAGCAACCCACCATGCAGCGGCATGGCCTCTCGACTTCGCGAAAGGCCGGCAATGGACTGGTCCACACGGTGTTATTGCACCGGGGGTTGTATAAGGATGAGATGGTCGCCGTGTGCGCGCATGAATACACCCACCTGTGGATCAATGAAAACAAACCGGAGGGCCGGACCATTGAACCGCACACGATCGAAGCGGTCTGTGAAGTGGCCGCGCTGGCACTGATGGAGCATCTGCAGATGCCCCACCAGATCACGCAGATCATGGAGAACACCTATACGGATGGCCGCATCAAGCCGGCGGCGGAGTACTACAAGGTGCACGGGCTCAACCGCGTGCTGGATTGGGTGGTGGATGGGCAGGCGGAGGCTTTTAACGAACAAGATTTTCAAGTGGCCTACCGGCATCCCGGAGCGGCTGATGTCTGGCAGGCGCCTGTGCAGGCTTACCGACAGGAGTTTGACCGGCTAAACCTGAAAAGCGTGATCGTCACCAAGGAAAAAACCGTGGCCCTGATCAATGACAAGACGTTTGTCAAAGGCGAGGAGCGCAAGCTGGACGTGGCCGGAAAGAAGCTTTTGGTGAAGCTGATCGAGATCAGTGATGAAGCCGTGTTCTTGCAGGTAGAAGGCGCCAAGGAACCGTTAAAGCTGTGGCGCGATTAGGTCATCCCATGTCTGAGCCCAACACTGTCACCGCCAATGGCCGCGCAATTCCCCTGGAGCAGGGCTGTTCCCTGGTAGAGTTCCTCACCCGCCAGCAATTGCTGCCCAAAAGTGTGGTGGTGGAGTTGAACGGGGAGGCGGTGCCGCCTTCTGAATTCGAGCACCGGCAGGTTCGGCCGGGTGACCGGTTGGAGATCGTCCGGATCGTTGCCGGAGGGTAGTTAGTCTTTAGTTGAAAATTTTCCTCCGACGGATTGACGACTCGCCAATTTTGAATCAAGTAAATCCCCATGAAGTTGAAGTTTGAAACTGTGTATCGCGGATTCCTCGGGCTCTGCCTGTTGATGCTGCTGTGGTCGTTTTATGCCAGCGCGCAGACGAATGTGACGGTGATCCCGGCGGGCTCGAACACGACCGTGATCGTGAACCAGGAAAAGACCGAGGCTGGCAAAAGCGATGGTAAGAAGACCAAGGCTGAGACCGACGAGGAGAAGAAGAAAAAGGAAGAGGAGGATAAGAAGAAAAAACAGGATTGGATCACCTTCGGTCTGGATCAATATGCGCCCCTGCGCGACACGCTGATACTGGAGACCCCGCTTTGGAAGTATATCTCCTCATTGATCTACATCTTCCTGGCGTTCTACGTTTCGAAGTTTTTGGATTTCTTGGTGGGCGTTTGGTTGAAGCAGTGGGCCAAGAAGACGAGCACGCAGTTCGATGACCTGTTGCTGGAGCTGGTGCACGGACCGGTCAAGGTCGTCAGTTTCGTCATATTCCTGCATTTCGGCCTGAGCGTCTTCGACTGGCCGGATGCGATCGAAAAATTCTTCTCCAAGGGCTTGCTGATCGTGGTGGCCATCTCGCTGACGTACATGATCCTGAAGTTGGTGGACCTGCTGATGGGCTACTGGCGTGAAAAGCACAGGCATGAGGCGGACAGTTCTTTCGATGACCAGCTCTATCCCATCGTCCGCAAGAGCTTGAAGATGTTCATCATCGTGGTGGCGGTGCTGGTGACATCCTCCAACTTGGGAGTGAACATCACTGCTGCCATCGCCTCGTTGTCCATCGGCGGTCTGGCCATCGGTCTGGCAGCGCAGGATACACTGGCGAATCTCTTCGGTGCCGTGGCCGTGTTCCTCGACAAGCCTTTCCGCATCGGCGATCGCATCAAGCTGGATGCGGTGGATGGCACGGTGGAAACCATCGGTCTCCGCAGCACCCGGGTGCGTAATCTGGATGGATTCCTAGTGACCATTCCCAACAAGACGATGGGCAATGCCACCATCACGAACATAACCCGCCGTCCCACCATCAAGACGACGATGGTGATCGGCCTGACATACAATACATCGTTTGAAAAAGTGCAGCGTGCGGTGGAGATCCTGCGGGAGGTCTATAAGCAGAATGATAAGACGGAAGATTTGCTGGTGAATTTCACTAATTTTGGTCCCTCTTCGCTGGATATCCAGGTGGTACACTGGTGGGGAAACATTGATGGGCGGGAACATCTGGCGGGAATGCATGTGATGAACATGGAAGTAAAACGCCGTTTCGACGAAGAGAAGATCGAGTTCGCCTTCCCGACGCAGACGGTCTATTTGCGGCAGGATTCCGAGTGGAAACTGACGGCTGAGCAGGCGAAGGAACCGGTGAAAAAGCCGGAAGTTTCCGGATGACCCGCCCGCAAATCCCTTGGGTAAAATGACAGTCTTGGTTAAGGTGCATCCACATGGCGAAGCATGACAATCCGGCGCTGACGGCCTTCCTCGCGGAACTGCCTGCCCAAAGGGAGTTTGCCCAAGTGGTTATCACCCGCCGTGACGACGCCTTTGAATTGCGGCACGTGGCGGATGTGGCGGCTGCGGAGGCTGCATTGGAGGTGGTAGAAGTCGAGGCGCTGCGAGGCTTGGCAAACCACACGGATGCGGGAGCATTTCGTCCGCTCAAATCAGCACCTAATCTCCGGACCGGCTGGCGGGCAGTGGCGCATACGGCGGAGGAATTGGAACGCAGTCTTGATCATCTGTATCCCGGAGCGTTGACGGATTGGTATTCAGCGCGGCAAGCCCAACCGCCCGTCACGCACTATCGGGACTACGTCAACCGTCAGACCGGCATGTATCGCATCACCCAGATGCTGACGGATGAGCAGGTGCGGGATTTGGCACGCGCGGGTTGCCACCGCGATTCTTGCCTCAAGCAGCGCCTGTGGGGCGGGCCGGAATTGGCGGCCGATGAGGCCGCGGAGAAGAGCGTCATCCCTTGTCTGGAACCCTGTGCCGTGTTGTCGGAGTTTGCGCGCAAGTCAATGCGGCTGGAGCAGGAGGAGAAGGCTGCTGTCCGGGTTTCTTCCGGTGACTTGGAGACTTTGCTGGCGGCGGTGAATCTGGCCCTGACCCAGCCCATGTCGGGAAGCCGGGAAGCAGACTTTGGTGCTGCGGAGAATCCGCGGCGTTTACGCCGTTTGAAGATCCAAGTGGAACGTTGGCTTGCGGAAGTGCCACAAAAAGCGGATAAGGAGTAAAGCCATGAAACGTATCATTCTCATCGGCCAGCGTATTCTGCTCGGTGCCGTCTTGCTGGTGTCGTTGTCGGTCAGCGCGCAAGACAAGGAGAAAGACAAGGCGGCGGAAGCCGATAAAGCCTGGCAGGAGTTCCTCAAAGCCTCCCGCCCGCCCGGTGGCCCGCCGCCGGAATGGAAGGGCCTGTCGCCCACCCCGGAGCAGATTGCCGAGTATCATAAGAACAATGGTTTGCAGACCGAGAAGGCATCCAAACTGGCGCGCGAGTTTTATGAGAAGTTTCCCGACCACGCAAAAGCCAAGGAAGCCCGGGAGAAGGAACTGAAGCTCACCGAGGTATCCATCCGGCTGGGTAACACGAACATGCTGGACCGGTTGGACGAGCTGATGAAGTCACCCGGAGTGCCCGAGGATGAGCGTTTCCGTGTCCGTCTCATGCGCGTGCAGATGCAGGCTTCAGCCCAGAGCGATCAGGGAGAGGCCGTGGTCCTTTATGCGATGGAGACAGGTGCCCGGCAATTGATGAAGGAGTTTCCGAACCGGATGGAGCCCTACAATATGCTGGTCCAGATAGCCACGAGTGCTATCCAGCAGGGTGATGTGACCACCGGCCGGCGTCTGGCCAAGGAGATCGAGGAATCCAAACTGCCGCTCGCGGCCAAGAATATCATGCGCAGCCAGCTCAAGCGCTATGACTCGGTGGGCAAGCCTTTCGTCTTCATCGCGCCGGGTATAGATGGTAAGGAGATCAACCTGGAAAAGATGCGCGGCAAGGTGGTGTTGATCGATTTCTGGGCCAGTTGGTGCGGGCCCTGCATGGCTGAAGTGCCGAACATGAAGAAGGTCTATGATGAGTATCACACCCAAGGTCTGGAGATCATCGGCGTCAATTTGGACCAGGATCTGGATGTGCTCAAAACCACGGTGGCCAAGCATGGCATGAATTGGTTGCACCACTTTGACGGCGAGAATCCGGATGGTGGCTGGGCCGGGAAATACGGAATCTCGTCCATTCCGGCCATGTGGCTTATCGATAAACAGGGTCTGCTCCAGGATGTGAACGCCCGGGAAGATCTCGAAGCCAAGGTGAAAAAGCTGCTCGCGGAGAAGGCACCTTGAGCCGCGGGCTTTGTGTTTGTCAGCGTGTCCGGTTAAAGGCTTAATCCAGCGAGATATGGATTGGTTACATAACCTTGTGCTCCCCGGCGGCAAGTTTCTCGGCATCGAGTGGCATTTCTGGAAGATCATCGGCTGGGTGGGGAACGTGGTGTTTTTCTCCCGCTTCATGGTGCAATGGTATGCCACGGAGAAGCTGAAGCAGGTGGTGGTCCCCTCGGCTTTCTGGTGGTTGAGCCTCACGGGATCGCTCTTGCTGTTGAGCTATGCGCTGTTTTACCAGAAGGATTCCGTATTCATCTTCGCCTACGCCTTCACCTGGATTCCCTACATCCGCAATCTGATCATCCATAAGCGACACAAGCGGGCGCATCTGAACTGCACCGAATGCGGCACGCTTTGCCCGCCCAAGTCCAACTACTGTTTCGAATGCGGCAGTCCGCTGCCTGCGGAGGAATCCCCGACTGCGAAAGCGAACTGACCGATGCGCATCCTGCTGGTCCATGAAAGCGCCCGCTGCCATACCGGTGGCGCCAACCGCGTGGTGGTGGAGACGCTCGCCTTGCTCGCCAGTGCCGGTCATCAGGTGGCGCTGGCTTACACCGATGGGCAGGGCAGCGAGGTGCAGTGCCCCGTCTATCGCATTTCCGTAAATACCAGCGACAGCCTCGTGCAAGCGCGCTGGGAAGAGATCATCCGCGATTTCCGGCCGGATATCGTGCAGGTGCACCAGATCGATCATCCGTTCTTTTTACAGGAGGCAGGCGCGAAAGGGCCGCTGGTCCGTTTTCTTCATGATCAAAGCTGGTTCTGTTCCGCGGGTGACCGGATGGTGAATGGTTTTGAACCGTGTCATCGGCCGCATGCGACCGCCTGTTTGTGGCATCACTATGCGAGCGGTTGCGGCGGGAAAAATCCGGCCGGCAACTGGCAGCGCTGGCAGCGCGTGCAGCGCAATTTTTCCCAAGGCCGGCAGCAACGTTTTCAAGTGGCCTCGGAATTCATGGCGCGAGGATTGGAGGAGAATGGCATACGACGTGCAGCCATTGACGTGGTTTGCCTCTTTGCGCGGAAACCGCAAGTCATCATGGCGATCGTCCCCGGGCTCATCGTCGTGGCCTCGCGTTTGGTTCCGGCAAAAGGCGTGCATCTGGTTTTGGATGCCCTGGCGGAGTTGCGTGATGTCCCGTGCTCGCTCGTCATCGCGGGTGATGGACCGGAGCGCGGACGTTTGGAAGCACAGGCAAGGAGCCTCGGCATCACTGAACGTGTGCGTTTTCTCGGTGAGGTTTCACCCGCGCAGGTGGATGCCGAACTGGCAAAAGCGGAATTGGTGCTAACACCCACTTTACGTCCCGAACCGTTTGGGTTGATCGGACCGGAAGCGATGGCGCACGGCAAACCGTTGTTGGCCTTCGACGGAGGGGCCACACCTGAATGGTTGCAAAGTGGTGTAAACGGAGCGATGCTTTCGGAGCGGTCAGCGGGAGCGCTGGCTGCGGGAATCAGATACTTGTTTTCTGACCGTTCGCAAATGCAGGCGATGGGGCAGAAAGGTTATGCGATGTGGCAGCAAAAATTTTCTGCGGAGGTCTATACCCATACGTTGGTGGAGTCGTTTGAACGCCTCGTTCAACGCGGCAGTCCAAACCATTGACATGAAATCTTCAGGGAAATTTCCACAGGAAACAGGGCAGCAGAAGCTTGAGGAATAACAATTGCCGGTCATTAGTTTGACTGGATTTTACGGGGAAAAAGAAGCATCTTATCACTATGAAACTAATCCTATCAACGCACAACGTGACGCTCACCAAGTCGATTGAGGAACACATCATGGAACGCATCGAGAAGCTCGAGCACTTCGACCGGTGGGCGATCAACGCGCGTGTGATTCTGGAGCATGACAACACCCAGGCACCGGAGAAGCAGTTCACGGTCTCCATGCGCCTGATGGTGCCGGGACCGGACCTCTACGCGGAAGACACGGAGAGCAACCTCTACGCCGCCGTGGACAAGGTGGGCAAGAAAATCGAACAACAGATCCGCAAACGCCAGAGCAAGCGGAAAGAGCGCAAACAAAGCCAGGCCTCGCGCAGCAAACGTGCCCGCCAGGAAGCCGTGCTCAAGTAAGCTCGAATCCAATGTTTGAATCCAGCCCGCGCTGCATTATCGTCAGCGCGGGCTGATTTTTTCCCATGTTGCTGCGTGCACGCATACTGTTGCCGGTGACTGCTCCGCCGATCGAGAACGGCGGCATCCTCATCCGTGACGGGCGCATTGCCGCAGCGGGCCGCTGGCCAGAGATATGCGCCCAGGCCACGGGCGATGAGATCGTGGATCTGGGCAACGTCGTGCTAATGCCGGGCCTCGTGAATGCGCACGCGCATCTGGAATATACCGGGATGGCGGGCCAGTTCACGGGCGCAAACGGTTTTGCCGAATGGGTTCGCAGCATCAATGCCAGCAAGCAACGAAACTTCACCCACGACACCGCGACGGAGCAATGGCTGACCGGAGCGGCCATGCTGATGGATAGCGGGACGACAACCGTGGCTGACGTTCAGACACGTGCTGGTGCGGCCATGGCAGAATCAAAACTGACGGCGTTGCGAATCATTCCATTCATCGAGATGACTGGGGTCATCAGTCGCAAGGCGCCCGAAGACCTGATTGGCGAGGCGGATTCATTATTGGAACCTTATGGTGGGAAAGGCGGATATTCTCCGCATTCACCTTACGCGACCACGCCTGGATTGCTGGAATTGACGGCGTTGCGTGCGAGAGAGAGTGGCCGGGTGACGACGATCCACGTCGCTGAATCGAACGAGGAGTTTGAGATGTTTGTCCATCGGCGCGGCCCTTTGTATGAGATGATTGCGGCGCTGGGCCGGCCAATGGAAGACTGTGATGGGCGGACACCGCTGCAGCACGTGGACAAATGCGAACTTTTGCAGAAGAATACGCTGCTGGTGCATGCAAACTATCTGACGGATGAGGACGTTGCGCTCATTGGTGGCAGCAGTGCGAGTGTGGTGCATTGTCCCGGTTCGCATGCCTTCTTCGATCATGAGGCTTTTCGTTATCAGGAATTGAAGCAATGCGGTGTGAATCTATGTTTGGGCACCGACAGCCTGGCGACCTTGAGCTCTGACAATGGGCATCCGCCAGAATTGAATATGATGAGTGAGCTGCGGCGTTTCCGGCTGAAACATATGGATGTGCTGGCTAGAGAGGTTTTGGCGATGGCCACGGTCAATGGGGCGCGTGCATTGGGATTGGAACGGGATTGTGGAAGTCTGCGACCGGGCACGCGGGCTGATCTTATCGCGATCTCTTACGGC
>JAJNBN010000637.1:0-2112 GCA_021156225.1 Verrucomicrobiota bacterium
CAGCTATCTACGCCTCGGCGATACTTTGGTGCTGAACAACTCGCGCGTGATCCCCGCCCGGCTGAGAGGTGTCAAACGGGGTAGCGGCGGTCAGATTGAAATTCTTCTCACCGAGGAGACAGCAATAAATGACTGGTGGGTGATGTTGCGCCCAGGCAAGCGCGTCCGTCCCGGAACCCAGATCGATTTTATTCAGCACGATGGCTCCCCTGCTCTCCTAAGCGCCGAAGTGCTGGAGAAGAATGAAGAAGGCCACTGTCGCCTGCGATTTTCCTGCCCGGGCAATGTGCTCGATATCATCGACACCTTGGGCGAGATTCCTCTGCCCCCTTACATTGCACGCGAAGCCGGTGCATCCAGTGCAGAAGATCTGGAGCGTTACCAAACTGTTTATGCGCAAACCCGCGGTTCCGTGGCTGCGCCCACGGCCGGACTGCATTTCACACCAGAATTGCTGGCGCAGATCAAAGCGCTCGGCGTGAACATTCACTACGTCACGTTGCACGTTGGCCTGGGCACGTTCGCGCCACTGAAGGTGGAGAACATCGCGGAGCACCGCATGCACACGGAACGTTTTGAGATCAGCGAAGAAACGGTGACGGCGATCGAGCAGACGAAAATAAAAGGCGGCCGCGTCATCGCCATCGGCACCACGACTGTGCGCGTGCTGGAATCCGCCGCGGCGCAGCATGCTGGTAAATTAACGGCGATGCGCAGCACCACGCGCATTTTCATTTATCCGCCGTATCAGTTTCGCGTGGTCGATTGTCTCGTCACAAATTTCCATCTGCCGCAATCCACCTTGCTGATGCTGGTGAGCGCATTCATGGCCCCCAGCGAGATGCGTGGCAAAGAAATGGCGCTGCAGGCTTATGCGGAAGCAGTGCGCGAGAAATATCGCTTTTTCAGTTACGGCGATGCGATGCTGATTTTGTGAAGACGGCCAAGCAAACAAAACGTCCGTTCGTTTATCTGAATCTCGCCATGACGGCGGATGGCAAGATCGCGACGGCGAACCGTGCCATCACGACGTTTGGTTCAGAAAAAGATTCTGACCAGTTTTATAAATTACGCGCCAGTGCAGATGCCATCATTTCCGGGGCTCGCACAGTAGATACGCTGCCGATCACGTTAGGTAATGGCGGTGAAAAATATCGCAAACTGCGCCAGAAAAACGGCCTGGGTGATCATGCCCTGCGGATCATCGTGAGCGGCTCCGCCAGTCTGAATCCAGAGGCGGAAATATTTAAGCACCGGTTCTCGCCGATCATTCTACTCTCGAGCCAGAGCGCAGCGAAAGGACGTGTCAAAAAACTGGCCCCACTCGTTGACGACATCGGACAGTTCGGCAAAGGCGAATTGCACATCACCACTGCGTTACTGTGGTTGCGTGAGAAATGGAACGTGAAACGACTACTTTGTGAAGGTGGAGGCGAACTGAACGATCTCCTCTTCCGTGCGGATGTCGTGGACGAGGTCAACCTTACGATCTGCCCCTTTGTTTTTGGCGGCCGTTCCGCTCCCACCATTTCCGAAGGGATCGGGCTCGCACACCTCAGCGAAGCCCGGAAATTCGACCTCAAATCGATGAACCAGGTTGCCGATGAGATGTTCTTGGTGTTTCGTCGCAAATAATCCTCGTATTTAAAGACAGAGGAAATACAACGAACCCGATGCAGCCAGAAGGAACACCGGTTCCCCAGCAGACAGGAGGGAGCAATCCGACATCGTTGGCCCCCGGCCAACTTGTGGGCGGAGGCCGCTATGAACTCCAGCGTATGTTGGACAAGGGCGGCATGAGCAGCGTCTGGCTGGCGGAAGATTCCCGGTTGCATGAGAAGGTCGCCTTGAAATTTCTCCCGCCCGAGATTGTCAATGATCCCGCAGCGTTCCGGGAGATGCAAAGGGAGACGACCAAAAGCCGCAAGTTTTCCCATCCAAACATCATCCGCATCTACGACCTGCATGAATCATCCGATGAAGTCCCCTTCATCTCGATGGAGTTCATCGAGGGTGAGAACCTGCACAATCTCAGCGGCCAGCAGCCACATGGATTCTTCACTTGGGAACAGCTCAAGCCTTGGGCGAGGCAACTGTGTGACGCTCTCACCT
>JAJNBN010000637.1:2133-2839 GCA_021156225.1 Verrucomicrobiota bacterium
CGCGAACATGATGGTGGATACGAACGGACGCCTGAAGCTGGCGGACTTCGGCATCTCCATGACGGTGGATGAATCCAGGCGGCGTGGGAATTCGAATCCCATCAACGGCACGCTGGGTTACATGAGCCCGCAGCAATTGAGCGGACATCCGGCACATGTCACCGATGACATCCACGCACTCGGTGCAACGCTCTACGAATTGCTCACCGGCCGCCGGCCTTTTCACTCAGGCGACATCTATGCGCAGGTGATCAGCACCAAGCCCAAGCCCTTGAACGAAACGTTGTGGGAACAGGGTTTGACGAACGATATCCCGGCGGATGTCAGCTCTTTGATCATGGCGTGCCTCGCCAAAGATCCCAGCATGCGACCAGCGAGCGCCAAGGTGGTGGCCGAGTGGCTGGATCTCAAGAGTGGAGAAGTGTCGGGAAATCAATTCGTCGCGCAGGCAGTGGGCGACGGACTCGCCGAGCATTCCGATTCCGCAACGGTTCCAGCCCGGTCATCAGGCGGCTTGCTTCGGAAAGTCATCACACGGTTGCTCGCTTATGTCGTGATTTTGTCTGTGATAGTCACGGCCATCTTGATCTCTCGCGCCAAGCTTGAAGAGATCGCCACCGGAGAAAGCCCGGAGTTGCCCGCGAAAACGCAGCCCACCGGGCAACCCGGCGCGATGGTTATCAAAACGCTACCGACCACCGCTGTA
>JAJNBN010000147.1 GCA_021156225.1 Verrucomicrobiota bacterium
AGGAACTCAAGCAGGTGTGGCATCGACGGGATGATCCGGCGGATGATTACGCGACATTGATCGCTGATGAGGAAAGAGTGCTGGTGATCACTTTGAGGGGGGAACTGATCCTGCTGGATGCCAAGGGAAATGAGGGCGCAGTGATTTCGCGGTTGAAGATTTTTGAAGATGATGTGGAAGTGTATTCACATCCGGCGCTGGTCGGGTCACGGCTGTTTGTGCGCGGAGGTTCCAGCATTGTTTGTGTAGAACTGGCGATCAACTGAGCAATTTGTAACGTATGAAAGCATTCATCACATTCTGCCTGGTGGCCCTGTGTGCAGCGGGCTGTGCGAGCCGCCCCGAGGCGCATTCCAGCAAAGGGTTGTTGCCGGTATTGCAACCTTACGTCAGTGAGGTGACCAAGGAACTGGACAAGGTGAGCGAAGCCAGGAAAGCGGAGTTGACCAAGATTGCCAACACTATCGTGACCAGTCTTAAGGACAGGGGCGAGGCGAAGCTGACTTTCATCTGCACGCATAACTCACGGCGCAGCCACATGTCGCAGATATGGGCGCAGACGGCCGCTTATCACTATGGTCTGGATCGCGTCCAAGCCTATTCGGGCGGCACGGAGGCGACGGCTTGCAATTGCCGCACGATCACAGCGATGCGCACGGCAGGTTTCGACATCAAAGATGCCACGGCGGGTGATAATCCGCTCTATCTGGTGAAGTATGCGGGAGAGCGTCCGCCAGTCCGGGCTTATTCCAAAATCTACAACGCGGATGAGAATCCGAAACAGAATTTCATCGCGTTGATGACTTGCAGCTCGGCGGACAAAAGCTGCCCTGTGGTACACGGTTCCATCGCACGCTATGCGATACATTATGTGGACCCGCGGCTCTGCGATGATACGCCCACCGAAACGGCGGCATATAATGAACGGTGCCGCGAGATAGCGCGGGAGATGTTCTACATCATGTCCGAGGTGCGCAAGGCGACCGGAGTGGCGGCAAAGGATGCGACGATAGCTGCGGCCAAGTGAAGAGTGGCATGCGGAGCGTCTGAAACAGCAGACGAGCAAACGGAGTAGAAATCCGTGCGGCTAGGATGCAGCGATATCTGGAGGGGTTGCCGAAAAAGCGTCCGTGAGAGAAATCATTTTGATGCGGGTGCGGGTATCGTGTGGCCGATGAGTTTGCTGGCCCAAGCGATGAAGTGTTTCATGTTGGAACGGTCTTCGTGTCCGCCATCGTGCTGACGCCAGGCGAGTTCTCCATCGAGCAGGCCGGTGTTCACGGGGGGCATTTTAGCGGTGCGGTAGTCTTCCTTTTCGCCGATGTCGCGTGCGCCCAAGAGGCGGAAGACCGGGCCGGCAGCCACGGTGGCCATGTAGCTGCCTTGTTGATCGAGCCAAAGGGCGTCGCCTTTTTCGGGGATGCCGTAGCTGATGAAGGTTGGCCGAGGGGCACAGAGGGCGATGAGTTGATGTGCGTCCACGGGGATATCGTTAGCATTCTTGCTGCCGAAGAAGGATTCAGCAGTGCCGTATTTCAGGAAGTTGCCAGCCATCCAATGGTATTCACCGGAGGCGGTGAGGCTTTCCACGGCTTCGCCGAAATTACGGCGATGGAGTTTCGCGCCGCCTTCACCGGAGGAACCGACGAGGGCGAGGGCGAAGCGTGGTTCGAAAGCGAGAGTGATGAGAGCGGCTTTGCCGTAACGCGAAACGCCTTCGATACCGACCTTCTTCGCATCGACGGCGGAGTCCGTCTCCAGATAATCTAAACCACGCGCGGCACCCCAGGCCCAAGCGCGCAGGGAGCCCCAATCGTCTGGCTTGCGGGGCTGGCCAAGATTGCACAGGCCGATAATGCCTTTGGTCAGGCCGGCGCCGTTATCGGCCTGGATACTGTTGGGAATGATGGTGGCGTAACCCCAACCGGCGGCGATCAATTGCTCCGTAGAAGGTGGATCGGCGAAGGTGGGGCGGCCAGTTCCACCGAAGCGATTAGTTGGTTCGGGTTCACCGGGACGACGCGGGAAACCGCTGCCGCCGAAGCCGCCAAACATCATGAGAACGGGCACGGGGCCCTTGGCATCGGCAGGGGTGACGAGGGTCATCTGGATGTTCACGACGATGGAGGTGCAGGCGGAATTATCCACGCGTCCGTTCAATTGTTTGGCGAGGACGGGGAGTTTGCCGATGACACGGTCGGTGGCATTCGAGGTGATCGTCCAAGTAACTTTGGGAACGTTCTCGGGAACGCGACCGACGACTTCGCTTTCGAACTCTTCGACGATCTCCGGGCGACGCTGCTTCCACCACATCTCTGCGGTGGTGACTTTCTTGCCGCTCTTTAGCGTGAGGGCCTCCGGGAGGTCGGGATAGGGATTGGCTTTGGCGGGGTCGTAGTTGGCGGGATTGTTGGTGGCGTTCGGATTGCCGTTCGGACCGGGGCGCAGCTTGGTGATGCCCAACTGCTTCATCATGTTCTGATGATCCTGCGCCGTCGTCCAAGCATTGGTTCCCGTGGCGTTGGTGGGTTGGGCGGAAAGGGGGCTGACGGAAAGCGTCAGCATGAAACCGGTAACGAGGCAGCAAAGGCAAGCGGCCCGGAAACGGGTGAGGTGGAGCATGAGTTGAAGGATTACTGCGTCACCTGCGGATTCGCAATGGAAAACAGCGGTTTCGATAAGAGTGCGAGATTTGGCGGACAAAGTTAGTTGGTCTTTCTGTTCGCTATGCAGCCCGGCGTGTGTTCTATTGAACCTGTCTTCACCTTTTCGGGTTCGTTGGCCGTGGACCTTTAAATCTGTTGCACCGGTTTTCACTTCGGTGACCCCACGGCCAAATGAACTATGAAACTCTCCTTCTGTTCGCTATCGGTCGTGGCCATTGCCCTGTTGTTCCTCCACCAGGGAGCAAAAGCAGCCCAGGCGCCCGTAGCTTTGGGCACGGCGGCCACATACGGAGTTTTGGGTGCGTCCACGGTGACCAGCACGGGCGCTACGATGATTTCAGGGGATGTGGGGGTGAGTCCGGGCACGGCGGTGACAGGTGCTCCGGCAGTGAATGGGATCCTGCGCTTGGGCGATCCGGCCGCTGCGCAAGCCCAGGTTGATCTGGCAACCGCGTATGGCGATGCGGCAGGGCGGACTGAGGGCGCGATCCTGGTGCCGGGTGGTCAGCTGGGCGGGCAAGTGCTGGCACCTGGTCTCTATACGTCCGCTTCTACGCTGGCGCTAACAACCGGCGACCTGACACTCGTGGGGGATGCGAATGCGGTCTGGATTTTTCAAATGGGTTCTACGCTCACGACGACAGGCGGCCGGCAGGTCATCCTGAGCGGCGGGGCGAAGGCGGCGAATGTTTTCTGGCAGGTCGGCAGTTCGGCGACGATCGGGGCGAATTCAACGGTCAAGGGGACGATCATGGCAGCGCAGTCCATAACTATGGGCGCGGGAGCGGCACTGGAAGGCCGGGCACTCGCTCGGGCGGGCGCGGTCACGTTAAGTGCCAATGTGATCAACAATCCCTTCAACTCGGCGGGCACGGTGGTGGCCTGGGGGAAGAACACGACGTTGCAGACATCAGTTCCGGCAGAGCTGGGCCAGGTGACGGCCATCACGGCCGGCGAATCTCACACGGTGGCCTTGAGAAGTGATGGGACGGTGGTGGCGTGGGGGTTGAACACTTTCGGGCAGACGAACATTCCCGCCGGTTTGAGCGGGGTGACGGCGATCGCAGCGGGAGAATATCACAATGTCGCCTTGAAGAGCGACGGCACGGTGGCGGCATGGGGAAACAACAATCATGGCCAGGCGACGGTACCGCTGGGTTTGAATGGAGTGGCGGCCATCGCGGCGGGGCAATGGCACACGTTGGTCTTGAAGAGCAATGGCACAGTGATGGCCTGGGGAAACAATGGCAGCGGACAGACGAATGTGCCGGTTGGTTTGGGCGTGATCAAGGCGATGGCGGGTGGCGGCGCGCATACGCTGGCAGTGAAGAGCGATGGTACGGTGGTGGCGTGGGGTGCGAACGGATTTTTTCTGCAGGGGACGATTCCGGGCGGCTTGAGCGACGTGGTCGCGGTGGCGGCGGGTTCATCCCATAGCGTGGCCTTAAAAGGCAATGGCACGGTGGTGGCGTGGGGGAATGATCTCTTCGGGCAGGCGGCGGTTCCTCCGGGCTTGAGCGGCGTGACGGCAATCGCGGCGGGCCAGTTTCATACGGTGGCTTTGAAGGATGACGGCACGGTCGTGGCCTGGGGATGGAATGACGACGGGCAGTCCACGATTCCGACGGGTCTGGATGGCGTGACGGCGATAACGACGGGATGGAATCACACGGCGGCGCTGCGGGGACCGATCATCACGGCGCAACCACTGGCGCAGACGTTCACGCTGGGCGGTGGACTCACGTTGAGCGTGAGCACGGTGGGAACGGGATTGTCGTATCAGTGGCAATTCAACGGTGAGAACATCCCTGGCAAGACGAGCGCGACGCTGACGCTGGCGAGTCTTACGGCGTTAAGCGAAGGGACATATCGCGTGGTGGTGACGAGTGCGGCGGGTGGCACGGCTACCAGCACAGAAGTTTTCGTGCAAGCGCTGTTCTTCGGTGATTTGAAGTTCTATGCGGGCACGACGCTGGAGGGGACGGTGGGACAGGAGTTTCGGGTGGATTACGCAGATGTGGTGAATATCGGAATCACCAACTGGCTGGTGCTGACGAATCTGACGCTGCCGGTGAGCCCGTATGTGGTGATTGATCCTAACTCGCCGGGGAAGACGAAGCGGTTCTATCGGGCGGTGCCGTTGCTGTAAGCGACTCGATGAGGGTGGCGGCGCTTTCGAGGGCGTTGGTATTTTGGAAACGCGTGATGAGTGAGCGGGCACGGAATTGAGCCTCTGACGTGAGAAGCGGGCGTAAGGCTTGGGCGATCTGCTGCGCGGTAGCAGGAGTGGAGCGGAGGTAGTCGCCAGCGCCGAGTCGTCGCACGCGGACGCCGTTGTCGATCTGGTCGAAGCAGATGGGGTGGATGAGTTGCGGGACGCCAGCGGCGAAGCATTGGGCGGTGGTGCCGATGCCGCCGTGATGGATGACGGCGGAACAGTGGAGGAAGAGTTTCGCGAACGGGGCGAAGGTGCAGTGCAGCACGTGCGGAGGAAGGTGCGCGGGCAATTGATCGCGATGCTTTGTTAAGAGAATGGCGCGGGTCTTCATTGTTTCACAGGCTTCCAATGCGGCACGAAAGAGTTTGGCGGAGTGGACCATGCCGGTGCCGAAGGTGATGGCGACGGGAGGAGAACCAGATTCACAAAAGGACTGCACGTCAGGCGGGAGACTCGCGCTTTGACTGCTATCGAAAATAGGGAAACCGGTTAGGCGGACTTGTTTGGGCCAGTCTGGGGCGATGGGGGCGAACCATTCGGGGAACAGGGCGAGGATGAGTTGCGGGGATAGCCAGTCTTTGAAGACGCGTTTCCAAGGCTTAAGGCCGAGTTCGGTGCGGAACCGGTTTAGTTCGCGGCCGAAGAGGTGACCGCCATAGAGGTTCATGGCGTGTTCAAAAAGGCTCCAGACAAAGGGCGGGGCGTGGGAGAGAAAGGGGAGGCCGGGGATGACGGGGCGGCTTTGGGGACTGGGAAGCAGCCATGGTTGCAGGACGATGCTGGCCCAAGGCGTGCCGAGTTTATCATAAACGAGCGGAGCGGCGAAGACGCCGGGGCTGGCGATGAGCACGCTATCGGGTGTGGTGATGCTTTTCACCAGTTCATACTGGCGGCGGATGAAACGGACGCCCCAGCGGGCGGAGAGGGCGCCGGTCTTGAACGGGTGCCAGAAGTCAGGGTGGTGAAAGAGTGCGTCGTTTTCCGTTTTGGAAATGAGGGCGCGGAAAGCGAAACCATGGCGGCGGGCGAGGGGTTCGTAGTGTTCGCTGGCGACGAGGGTGACGGTGTGACCGCGAGCGCGGAGCACGGTGCCGAGGCCGACGTAGGGGAAGATATCGCCATCAGTGCCGACGGTGATGAGGATGGCGTGCATGGATGGGTAACGGCTTTTGGTGTGTCTATGATTAAAGGGAGCGAACGAAAGTGCGAGAGAAAATGAAGGGCAGACATCGTCTCTTAGCAAGGCGGTCTGAGATTATGGAAAGACCCAAGGCGGCCTTGAACAGCCGCCTTGGGCTTGGTTATGACTATGGGACTCTAAACGATCAGGTCAATTCGCGTTGAGCGAAGATCCGCATCGCTGCGGCCATGAATTTAGGAAGCTCGGGATGGTGGGCTTCATAGGCCTTTCTCAACTCCGAGTCTTCGATCGTCTGGCTGTGGCCGGCGTAAGACTCCCGCGTCGGGGTCCAGAACTGCTGCAGCCATTCATAGTGACGGCGGATCACCGCCTGGACCTTCCGTGAATCTTCCGGCAATCCCTGCTCTTTGAGGGCGATGATGTCCCGACAGATTTTCACGAACGCCGCGCCCGATTTTTCCCAGTCAGCTTTGGTCCAATCCTTGACCCGCTCTTTGGCCTGAGCGATGCCCGCCCGGGCTTCTTCGCCAAAGCGGTCGATCAAATATTGTTCCTGTTTGGCCTGCTGTTCCGGGCTGAAGCCCTCGAACAATTCCGTATCCTTCATCTTTCTGGTTCCTTCCATGTGCTGGATGGTTTTGTCGATGGTCACAATCAACTGCCTGGTGTGCGCCAGGGTTTTGCGCAGTGATTTCCGGTGGGATTTCAATGCGGCCACTTTGTCGAAGTCGCTCCGTCCCAGGATGCGTTTGATGTCTTTCAACTCGAAGCCCAGTTCCCGATAAAACAGGATTTGCTGGAGCATCAGAAGTTGCGCCTCCTCGTAGTAGCGATATCCGTTCGCGCCGTGGTAGGCGGGTTTCAAGAGGCCCGCTTCATCGTAGAAATGAAGCGTGCGTACGCTGACGCCCGACATCGCGGCCAGTTTTTTGACTGTATAAGCCATCGTTGTTTCTCCGCAGGCATCACCATGATGCCCTCGGCTTCGACCACCGTCGAGCCTGACGCAACGTGAGGGTCAAAAGATTTTTTTAAAAAATTTTTCCGGTCGGAAAAGGGGCGAATTTTGCAGAAGGGAAGAGTCGTTTTCTCTCTTAAAGAGAAAGCGGTTCGATGAGAAAATGGATACCGCTGGTCGCGGGATGGGCGGGCATGTGCTAAATTAGAGTTAACTGTGATAAAGACGTACGGGGTGAAACCGCCGTCTGGAAAGTTGTATGATCCAGCATCCCAATCCAGTGGAAGATATCATTTACCGGAGCGTCCGGATCAATGCCGGGCAAGTCAGGCTCAGTGGTGAATGGGATATGCCGACCCGGTCGCGAAGTGTCGTGCTCTTCGCCCATGGCAGTGGCAGCAGCCGGCATAGCCCGCGCAATCAGGCGGTGGCGCGCGCCTTGCAAGAGCAGGGGGTGGGCACGTTACTTTTTGACCTGCTTACCCAAGAAGAGGAGCTGGAGGATACGCTGTCAGGGCATATCCGTTTCAACATCCCATTTCTGACCGAACGATTGATCATGGCGACGCGATGGTTGCGCGAACAACCGGAGGCAGGCGGGTTGCGCATTGGTTATTTCGGGTCGAGCACGGGTGGCGCGGCTGCGCTCGCGGCGGCCGCGGAGGAGGGGGAGATAGTCGGGGCAGTGGTATCACGGGGAGGCAGGCCGGATTTGGCCGGCAAGGCGTTGCCGCGAGTGACGGCGCCGACACTGCTGATCGTGGGGG
>JAJNBN010000148.1 GCA_021156225.1 Verrucomicrobiota bacterium
TGCAAAAAGATCGGCTATTTGTATTAAATCTTGTTCTTTTGAATCCAAGGGTTCGGCCTGAAGAATAGAAAGTTTTCCATCTAAAAGGCTGGAGGAAGTTTCTGTGAGCTTCTCGGTGAGCTCTGCGAGGAAAAGCTTGTCGTTTCCTTTCTCTTCCAGGTCTTTCCATATCGATAAGCTGCGCGGCAATGGTGCACGACCAGAATCGTTTTCATGCTGAACACCTTGAGAAAATAAGTGATACGTCAATTTGAGTAACGAAGTGTTAATGTTACTAAGTCCAGCTCGATCGACTCCCATGGCTTTGAAACTTAAGAAATGTGTCATCTCCAAAAGGAGATGTATGAAATCTAGGTAAACTGGCAAGTCCGATTCCGTAATGGAGTTGAAATGAAATTCTTCATGGTTCCGTGATTTTTTCCATGCCTGAATTTTACTTATGAATTTCAGTTGCTCGCTAGGAAACAGAAACCAAACACTCGCCACAATTAGGTATTTGGCTTCTTTTTGTTTTCCGCTTTCATCGAAGTAAATGTTGATGACGGGATAGCCTTTTTTCTCTCTAGCGCTTTGACGTTCATCTTCAGAAAGGGTGCCACGCTGTTGTCTTATGGATTCGCTCGCTAGGAAAAGGTTAAGCGTGTTTTGAATTCGAGCTCTTGCACGCGAAAGTGATGTTAGCCTAACCAATTGGTAGAGGTTCTTTTTGGCTATGTATTCTCCTCCGCCTATATCGTTTTGAAATTCTTCCCAATACTTGATCTGGAGTGTGACGTCGGAATCTCGAGTTTCTGGATAGTTGTTGAGTAGCCAAGCCGTGCGCTCTTCGACATTGTTTAAAACGCCAGAGCTAGCCGCTTTGATTAAAGATTCTCTTTCTGCTTCAAGTTCCAGTTCCTTTGCTACTTGATTCTCGTTTGCTGCAAAATCTAACTCTAGATTTGTTGCATCCTTTGGTGTCTCCATAGAGTTATGGTGGAGAACGGCGATGATAATTGCAAATGAATCACGGCAGCGCAAACGCTACGTAGGCATCGCCCTGATTTCCGCCGAGTTTACCCCCACCGGTAGCCGGGATGACAACATATTGTTTGCCGTTCACCTCATAAGTCGCTGGCGGAACATTGCCGCCGAAAGGCAACTTAATGGACCAAAGCTCCGCGCCGGTATCTGCATCAAACGCCCGCAACTTCTCATCCCGCGTGCCGCCGCAGAACACCAGTCCGCCAGCGGTCGCGATGGTTCCGCCGAAATTTTCCGTGCCCGTCTTCGCCATGCCTTGCTTCGTCAGTTCAGAATATTCACCCAGCGGCACCTTCCAGAGAATCTTGCCGCTGTTCAGGTCGAGGCAATTCAGCGTGCCCCAAGGTGGCTTCGAGGCCGGAAAGCCATCGGGATCGAGAAAACGATTCCAGCCCGCTTGCACGTAACCGGGACGCTCCGGCTTCACCGTGTTCACTGGCAAGGTGCGGTCGCGCAAGAAGAGAAAATCCAACAGCGCCTTCTGATCCTCACCGCTCATGGGTGGCGCGACGGGCATCAAGCCGCGCCCCGTTTGCAACAGTGTCACCACCTCCGCGTCTTTCATCCGATGACGCAATCCGCGCAACGGAGGCGCCACACCGATACCCATGCGATCATTCCCGTGACACTGCGCACATGCGGCACGATATGTCACCTCGCCCTTGGTTGGCGTGGCTTTCGCATCGAAGGGCGGTTCATCATTAACGATGAGATTCATCAACCACGGAATCTCATTCGCGCTCACGTAGAGATGACCTTTCGTCGGGTCCGTCGCTGCACCAGTCCATTCCGCGCCGCCATGCACGCCGAAGAACACCGTCACCTTGCGATCGCTCAAGGGCAGGAACCATCCGTATTGCAGACTCTTCAAGCGATCGCGCACAAACTCTGCCGCCTCATCGGAACGCGTGGTGATATTATCCGGCGTGAACTCCTGCTTCGTGAAAGGCTGCGGCAATTCGATGTCCGGCTGATACGGTGCCGTGATCTCACCAGGCACCTTCGAGGTCGGCGCACGACGCAAGCGCACGGGGAAGACCGGCTTGCCCGTCACGCGATCCAGCAGCAGCGTGTTACCGATCTTCGTGACCGTCGCCACCACATCCACGCGTTTGCCCTCGCGCGTGATGGTGCTCAGGACCGGCGGGGCGGGGATGTCCAGATCCCAGATATCATGGCGGATTTCCTGGAAATGCCAGAGCCGTTTGCCTGTGCGGGCATCCAGGGCGACGACGCAGTTCGCGAACAAATTCTCGCCCCGATGCTGCATGCCCATGAAATTCGGCTTCGGTGAACCCGTGGCGATATACGCGATGCCCCGCACCTCATCCAGCGCCATGCCACCCCAGCAATTCGCCGCCACATTCTGTCGCTTATCCCAGGTATCGAAACCGAATTCACCTTCCTGCGGCACTGTGTGAAACGTCCAGAGCAACTTGCCCGTGAAGACATCAAAGCCCCACACGTCTTTTTCAAAACCTGGCACGACGATGATGCCCTCAAAGATCGCCGGACCTGCTGTTGCCGCACCAAATCCACCCGAAGAGTTGCCGGGCAGCTCCATTCGGCCATCGCTGCCAAACTCTTTCACCGGAAAACCCGTTTTGGCATTCAACGCATACAAATGCTTGCCCGCCGTGAAATAGATTCGTGCCCCAGTGCCATCCTTGCCGGCCCAATGGATCAGCCCGCGATACGCCGGACGCCCCCCGGGTTTGAAACGCCAGAGTTCCTTCCCATTCGTCGCATCCACGGCCACCAAATGCTGGCCTGCAGTGGGCACATACATCACGCCATTCACGATCACCGGGTTGCACTGGATGTTGCCTTTGCCATCGCCGGAGCGATAAACCCACGCCTCCTTCAGTTGGGCCACGTTCGTCTTGTTGATCTGTGTGAGAGCGGAGAACCGCGCCGAACCATTGTCGCCATGCGAGCGTGACCAGTTCCGGAATGTGTCAGCTGTCGGAAACCCATTGGCTGGCGTCAACTCATTCGGCTTCGCGGCGGGAATCATTTGAAACGGCGGTAACTTAGCGCGAGCCCCCGCATCCTCCACCGCCCAATAATCCGGTTTATCCGCAGCTTGTGATGACAGCGGTAAAGAGAACATCGAGGTCAGCAAAACTCCCGTCCAAACCCATGGACGCACAATCATCTCTCGCAGTAGGAACATGCCCTTAAAAACTCTCACACCCATTTTGGACGGCAAGCCGCGAGTTCCATTCGGCAAAAGTTATGAGCCTCCGCTGGAAACTCATTTCTCCCTGTTATTTTTACGGACGCGAACTGGCTCTTGCTTCAGCAACAGTTCTAACGAGGTTACCGAAATACGGCCCGTAGTGGGCACCACGCCGAATTTCTCATAGCAAGCCGCCAGCAGTGCGAGGGGCTTCCAAAACTCTTCCATCGAAAGGGTGATCACTTCTGACCGCTTAGCTTTACCGGTATGGCTGAGATATGTCCGTTCCACTTTGCAAGAGGCGACCTCGTGAATGCGATCAACGTATCGAGGATGATTGAGCATAAATGAGTCATAGATGACCACTTGCTTCAGTTGCCCACGATGAAGCTCTTTTAAGGCCACAGGTTCAACAGTCGGGATGTAATGCCCATCGATGGCCAGGGCCACTGCCTGGAGAAGCTCTGGCCTGACGCTAGGAGTCGGGTTTTGTTTCCAATCCTCCCTGAAGAAGTGGTGGCTAAAAACCCGGATGACTTTTTCGTTCTCGAAAATCACTCCAGAGAGAGCCGGTAATGATCTTGCAGGAACATTGGGGGGATTTGGTGCGCCGAAGATGTGGATTTGCTGATCGGTTCCGAATGGCAAGCTTCTGGCTGGATCGCCCCACAGCCTGATGACCTCAGTTCGCTCCATGCCGGGGTTGATCTTGAACGGATCATACTTCTCACGAAGCTTTCGGTATTCGCTGCGATTGGCGATGTAGTTGCCCGCATTAGCCGCTAAAAAGGGTGAAATGATCAGCAGAGCTGGCAGCATTGCCAGAGAACCTTTCTTGCCGGATTGAAGCTGGGAGCGTTCCAGCAATATTGCGGAAATATCCTCCCGGGAAAGATGCGGCTGTCCCAACACAGCGGCGAGTCGTTCCTCCGGATTGACGGCTTTGGTTCTTTCCCAAGGTGTTTTCTCCCGTTCAAAAGGGGGTGGCCTTACGATTGCTTGGAGTTTGTCGTTATTGAAGAGGAAATAAAACGAGGCGGGCGGCTCTTGAAATAGGATGCTGACGCAAAATTGCTCATTGGTACCTATCCTCGCGGAGAATTCATGCTCTCCTTTCACTTTCAAGTGGGCCTCAACTTCTGCCCGCGAGGTTCCCAGTTTTGTTTCGAGCAGTTTATGCGTCGCTATTTGCTTCGGCTGATCTCCTGCATGTTTGGTCGCGCATCCGCTACAGGCGATTGAGGCCGCCAGTAGAGTTAGTTGCCAAAGTTTTATCATGCTTTCCTCGCTCTGAATGGAGAATCTACGGCCTCCTAAACCAGCCGGCGACTATTGTTTTTGGAGCAGTTTACCTGCCCGCACGGAGAAACGATCATCACCTGAGAACACCAGATGAATGGTCGAACCATCCGCACTAAACCACTTGGGCGGCAGATGCATGCTCTCGCCCGGCCCCACATCCCACGTGTCGGAATGGTAGGCGACTGTCCACGGTCCCCATGGTTCGGGTGCATCGTAAATGGCGAAACCGCCGCTGAACCGCGTATCGTTGCCCGCTCCTGTCTGGCACCAGAGATAGCGCTTCAGTCCCGCATGATAGCTCATACTGGAGCGATAGCAGGAGCCGGCATGAGTAAAGACGGCTCCACGTTCGTTGACATTGCGTGACCACACGGGTTGGCCTGTGGAATCCAAGCGCACAAAGAATTCATAAGCGGAACGCTCGCGCAATTTCTCCTTTGGTACCCGTGCCATGACAAACCGGTCGGCGCGCTCATACGCGCTATCGCTATCTTGGGAGTAGAGATACACAAATCCATCACGGGCACCGGCGTAGTCCTTTCCGTAGCTCACAAATCCCGGACAGCCGAAGCTCTCGGTGAATTTCCAATCTGCCCATGTCCACGTGCCGCCATGATCCATGGACCAGGCGAGTTGAGCGTTACTCACATTTCGCACCAGCAGGTACAACGTGCCATTGATAGACAACATCCCGCTCGCCTTGCGACCATACTTGCCGTCGCCTTTGGACTCGGCAGTGGGTGAGTGCAGATTGAATCCATTGAAATCTTTAGGCCCGTCTTCGACGCGTGCCAGACCAAGGCTTAGCTTCTCTTTCACGCGTGGCTCAAAGCCATGGCCATCACCATACGCCGTATAGAGATGGTCATCACCTGCCCACGCGAGCGGCCAATTATCGCTGCCTTTCGCAGCACGCTGGATGGTATTAGTCGGTGCCCAGTCGATTCCTTGAATGACTGGACTAAACGGATAGGGAAGTTTCACCGCAGCAGATTTACCTGCTTTCACTGCGTCAGCGATGGGGTCCAGAAACGGTTTCAGCGGATCATAGTGTCCGCCACCTTCCACCCGTTTCCACGATTTGCCTGCCCGCGCGATGACAAGGTCCAAGCTTGGCACTACTACGATGAGGCTGTCATACAGACCCCAGGTCCAATAGGCATCGCGAGGCACTCTATCCAAGGTGCCGTCACGATTGTTCCACCAAAGCAGGGAATAGTGTGCCGCCGCTTCGCCGTGGGATTTATCGTAAGCTTTGAGCTTCGCAAGAACGGGATCAGGATTGCGGATCGCCTGGATGAACGAAGGCGGCAGAATCTGTTCACCCTGCCACCAACCCTCACGCAGATACAGATAACCAAAGCGCGCCATCGCCTGAACATTCGCGCTGAAGCCGGAGCCGAACTCGCGTCGCGTCACACCTTCGAACTCCTTCGGTCGGTACGCATGTGCCCGCCATTTGATCTCGCCCTTCTGGATGCCGATGGGGGTGAAGACACGTTCCCAGATGATGTCGTTGAGATCGCGCTGATACGCATGCGTCATGCACTCAGCGAGCCAGTTCGGACCGCAGTCGGAATAATGCCATTTGGTATTCGGTTCGAAGAGCAGGGGCTGATAGCCGCCCTGCTTCTCGAAACCGGCGGTCTGGTTCGCCAGCATCCGCAAGGTGATTTTGTCGATCCAACCTGTCTTGGCATTCTCCTCCGGCAGAATGCCAAAACCCGGGTGATGTGATTTCGCCAAATCATCCAACTTCACTTTTCCATCCTTTATCGCCAGCCCCAGGATAGAGCTGCCAATGGATTTGGACGAAGACTTGAGGTCGTACAGCGCAGCGGCATCACCCCAGCTCATCACGAGCTTGCCTTGATAGATGATGCAACCGGAGCCTTCGCCCGTCAGCGCGTAGTCACGTGCCTGGCTGAGCTTGCTAGCGTCCAAACCCAATTCTGAGGGAGTGGCTGTCTCCCACTTGGTACCGGGCCACCCGGCGGCAGGGACGTTGGAAGGCGAGAGAATCAAAAACAGGAGCAGCAGGCAGGTGATCAATCTCTTCATCGCGGAGAATGGCGGTATTCGCCTCATGAGATGGCTCTTTGAGGTTCGACGGAATGAGCCGAGGAAGTCTGAGGCTCCTCAGTTATCACCGCATTTTTCATCCAGGTACGGCAAAGTGCCAGCCCCAAAAGCAACAACCCCAATCCTGCAAACGCGGGCAGCAGATGATGCCAGTCCACATAGCCCACGTGGAAGTGTACGCCGATGGCACAAACATAGGCCGCCAGACCGCTCCACAGGAACGCGTGCCATAGCCAGTTTGCGCCCCGTCGCAATCCCCACATGCTGCCGAGCAGATAGATGAGCCCGGAGGAAACCAGCATGCCGCCCAAGGTCGCCCGGTCATGCGCCACTAGCGGCACCAAACGCGGATTCGCGTCCCGCAGCGTGACGAACTCCGTCTGCAAATATTTCAGGTCAGTGTGCACGAAGACATCATTGATGCCCACGCCACAGATGATCACGCCTGCACCGAGCAATCCCACGCTATGGATCACCAGCAGCAATTGGCCCCACTGTGCGCGCCGCCATTCCTTTGTTTCCGTCCACTCGGCGACGGGACGGATTCGTGCGGGCAAGTCTCCGACGATGCCTTGCACAAACAATTGAAACAGCACGGCTGTCACAAAGCCATGAAAGGGATCGAAGTAGTCAAAGCCCAAGAACAGGAAGAAGGAGAAAAAGCCCGCGCCAGCCGAGACGAGCACGGCGACCTTTGCCCAATGCTCACCGCGACGGCTGCCAAACCATGAGAAACTCAGATACAGCAAACCGATGGCGATCATCGCGCCCGCCAGTGTCACGCGATCATGTGACATGAAGGGGATCAGCCGTTCATTGATAAGCTGCAATTGTGCTCGGCTGATGCCGCAGAATGCTTCATCATAAGGCATCACCACACGCGTCAACGCGATCCAGAGCGCCAGCAGACTGCCTATCAGCATGCCCAAGCCCATCAAGGCCGTCCAAAACCACGAAAGCTTGGACAATCGTACCGGGGCGATTTCGGTGGCGGTGGGCAATGTGCTTAAGACCGCTTCATTAATACGCTTCGGCAAGCCCGGTCCGGAATAGATCAGGCCCGTATCGATCTGCACCAAGGTGGCGCCCGCTTGCAAAATCTCTGCTGCATCTGCCGGCTGATGTAT
>JAJNBN010000149.1 GCA_021156225.1 Verrucomicrobiota bacterium
CAAAGGTCCCTTCGCCTTGTGATATTCCGTGCCCAAACGCAGATCACCCCGCGTCTCCTCAAATTCCACGCAGCCGAACCAACCGGACACGAGTTGTCGCACCAAAGGCATGCGCGTCTGTCCGCCCACCAAGATGATCTGATCCAAGTCCGATGCCTGCAACTTCGCGTCCGCCGTAGCGCGAATGCAGTATTCGCGCGTGCGCTCGATGATATCGCGTGTCAGCGATTCCAGCTCGCTGCGCTTCAGTTGCCGCTGCCAGCTAAACGAGGGCGTGAGAAATGGCAATGCCACTTCCGTTACCGTTGCTTCGGACAAAGCGATCTTCGCCGCCTCAGCTACCTCGCGCACTCGTGAAAGCAAGGAAGCATCGATGAACACATTGGGGCCGTTGGCTTCCTTGATTTGCTCCGCGATAAATTCCACCAACCGACGGTCCAGATCGTCACCACCCAAGCGTGTATTGCCGGAAGTAGCGAGCACTTGAAACACGCCTTCACGCAATTCGAGAATGGAAAGGTCAAACGTGCCGCCGCCCAAATCATACACCGCGATCTTTGCATTCTCCTTCAAGCGGTTCAGCCCATACGCCAGCGCGGCTGCCGTGGGTTCATTGATGATGCGCTCCACCGTGAGCCCAGCCAATTCCCCTGCCCGCTTGGTCGCATTGCGCTGCGCGTCATTGAAATATGCTGGCACCGTGATGACTGCGCGGGTGACCACCTCTCCCAGCGATGCTTCGGCGTCCCGCCTCAATTTCTTGAGCACCTCGGCGGAGATCTCCTCTGGCAACCAATCGCGACCCAAGATCGGCATGACCACTGGTCCATTGCTCTGGCCGCTCACGGGATATGTGACATTCCGTTCATCCCCTGCCACCTCACTCGCACGACGGCCCATGAAGCGCTTGGCCGAATAAACCGTCTGCGCCGGTTTCAATACGCGCACCCGGTTTGCCATCACGCCCACTACCGGCTCAGCGTCAGCGGCCGGGATATGCACCACGGAAGGAGTCAGGCGACGCCCCTCGGCATCCGCCATCACGTACGGAATACCTGCTTCCACCACCGCCACCAGCGAATTGGTCGTACCCAAGTCTATGCCTACAATCTTGCTCACGCGGGCATGGTGCTACGGACACGGGAGAGTTCCACGAAAAATCTTACTAAGAAAACGGGTCCCCGAGGACGGGAGCGCGCCTTACTTGGTGTTCGAGGCGCGGGCGAAATTGATCGTGTCGCGATAACGTTTGTTATCCGCACGCATGCGCGCCGTGAGCGTCCGGCAGACACCCAAAAGGAAGGGCGTGGCCAAGTCAGGCGCGTCCGCGATCAATTTGACGAAAGCGGCGTGGGAAATCTTGAGCAAAGTGCTGTCGTTATTGGCCACCACATCCGCCGAGCGCGGACCTTGGTCGAACAGGGTCATTTCACCGAAGAATTCACCAGCAGCCAGAGTAGTCAGCGTGGTTTCCTTCTGGGCGATCATCAGACGCACGCGGACTTCCCCCTCCAGGATCAGAAACATGGCATCACCGTGCTCGCCCTGTTTCACCACCTCGTTGAACTGCCGCATCTGCTTGACCTCCATGAACTGGACGAACCGGCCCAGTTGCTGGTCATTCATATCCGCCAGGATTTTCACGCGGCGCAACATACCCGGCCGGATGCCTTGGACCAACGGCGCAGGACCCGCATCAGCGGAGACAGCCCGGGCCGTGCTGGCTGTCCGACCACGGAAAAACATGCCCAGATCCGGCACATTGGACGCCTTGCTCCACGTATCCGTTTGCTCGGAATAGACCCAAGTGTTCGCCTCCACCCGCTCATCACGTATCCACTCGACGAGGGTGGGCAGTTCCACGGGGCCATATACAACGTCATCAGCGGCCCATATCTTGAAGCCGATGCCTGTTTCCGGGGAGTTCACTGTTCCTTTTTAGTCAGGCGACTACGCGGCGGGAAGCAAAAAAGCTAATTCGCAAAAAGAAAAAGTTTCAAAGTAGCACAAACAAGACCAAGCGCAATTTTTGCAAACCGGAAAACTTACATTTTCTCGGTGGTCTCGATGCCGAGGACTTCCAATCCCTGCTTCAATACCTTGGCCGTGACCTCACACAGGAGCAACCGGCTGCTGCGTTCAGGTTCCTCGGCTTTCAGGACAGGGCAATTCTCGAAGAACCGGGCATAGAGACCAGCCAGGTCGTAAAGATAATTGCACATGTAGTTAGGCCGGCATTCGTCCACGAGGCCTTCCAACACAAAACCAAAGTTTAGCAATTGCTTTGCCAGCGCCAGTTCATCAGCAGCTTTCAAATGAATGGTTGCCCCAGGAGCAACAACAACGCCCTGCTCTGCTGCCTTGCGGAAGATGGATCGGATACGCGTGTAGGCGTAAAGTAGGTAAGGCGCGGTATTCCCGTTCAGCGCCAGCATCTTATCCCAGCTAAAAACATAATCGCTCTGCCGGTTCGGCATCAGATCTTGATACTTCACCGAACCAATGCCAACTACCCGCGCGATTTCCTTGCGGGTGACCTCATCCAAGTCAGCACTCTTCTCATTGACCGTCTTGAACGAACGCTCTTCTGCCTCATCCAACAGGTCAGACAGCTTCACCGTATCACCCGAGCGGGTTTTGAACGGCTTGCCATCATCGCCGAGGATGGCCCCGAACCAGACGTGCTCCACCTGCACCTTCACCTCAGGACGCCAGCGGCGGAACACTGAGAACACCTGCCGGAAATGCAATTGCTGCCGGCCATCGGTCACATAAATGATTTTATCCGGTGACCAAGTCTCCAGCCGATATTCCAGCGTGGCCAAATCCGTCGTGGCGTAATTCGCCGCGCCATCGCTCTTTTGGATGAGGCAGGGATTCGCATTCCATTCCCCATCACGCTGAATAAGAAACGGATCTTCCTTTTGCGGCACGGAACCATCGGAGAAAACGCAGATGGCTCCATCACTCTCTTTCGCGATGCCCTTAGTCTTCAGCTCCTCCACCACGCTTTTCAGCCGTGGATTATAAAAGCTCTCACCCAAGACATGATCAAACTTCACCCCCAAACGTCCGTAAATCGTATCAAACTGATTCTGGGACAGCGCTATCATCTCACGCCAGATGCCCAGATTCTCTTCGTCCCCCGCTTGCAGCTTCACCAACTCCTGCTTAGCGGCTTCCAATTTAGACTCATCCGCTTTGCAATCCGCGCTGAGCTGTTTGTAGATGCGTTCCAGTTCGGCAATCGGATCCGTCTCCAGTGCCGCCTTGTCCAGCATCGTCTTCCAGCCCAGCAACAACATGCCGAATTGGGTGCCCCAATCCCCGATATGATTATCCGTGATGACGTTGTGCCCCAGCAACCGGAACGCCCGGGCCAAGCTGTCGCCCAAGATCGTCGAGCGGATGTGCCCCACGTGCATCGGCTTGGCCACGTTCGGCGAACTGAAATCGATCACCACCGTCTTCGGCTGCTCCGCCTTGGCAAAGAACAGATGCTTGCCCTGCACCGCGCCCAGCAAGGTATCCTGCAACACCTCGGGCTTGAGGAAGAAATTAAGGAAGCCAGCACCGGCAATGTCGGTCTTGGCGCAAAGGTCACTGACATCGAGCTTCGCCAGCACATCCGTGGCGAGCTGGCGGGGATTCATCTTCCGCGCCTTGGCCAGGGCCATCAGGGCACTCGTCTGGTAATCACCAAACTTCGTGTCCTGACACGGGCGGACGAGGACGGTGGTGACATCGGCTTCCGGCAAAACCGCCAGCACAGCGGTTTGCAGACGTTGTTCGAGGGCTTTGCTGGGTAACACTTGGAAAAACCGGCGGAATTGGTCGCCACCGGGATTAGGCGATCACTTCTTGGCGATGTGAGTGCCGATGATCTGCATCATCTTCTCGCCATCCGGGGCTTCTTCGAGGGCCTGGCGAAATTCTTTGTTGTGCAGCAACTTGGCGATGTTCGCCAGCGTGTGCAGGTGTTTCTGGAACTGGCCTTGCGGCACGAGGAAGAGCATCACCAAGTTGACGGGCTGATTGTCCAGCGCATCAAAATTGACGCCTTTCTTGGACCGGCCGAAAGCGCCGACCACCTCATAGATCAGGTCCGTGGAACCATGCGGAATGCCGACACCAAAACCGATGCCGGTACTCATCGAGGTCTCACGTTTCTTCACCACTCCCGCGATCGCTTCACGATCTTCCGCGCGGATCTTCCCCGTCTTGACGAGGTGATTGATGAGTTCATCAATCGCCTCCCAGCGGTTCGTTGCCGCGAGGTCAGGAATGATCTGCTCTTTCTGTAGAATGTCAGCGAGCGTCATATCACCTTAACAAAGTCTCTGAATCTCGCTCAAAGGAATCCTCCATTTCAAGAGCGAATTCACCCAAGGGCGTTTCTAGGTAAATCATATTAGGAGTGAAATCTTGACAAACACATCTCCGGTCAGCCGGAAACACAGGCCGATCGCCCTCGCCAGCCCCATATTTTCGGTCAGCAGCGGCAGCGAAAGCAGCGGCAGCAGCACGTTCCCCAAGTATATGATCACTATCGAAAAAAGATACCCGTGTTCCGTAATATCCGATTGCTCTGTTTGTAACACGTGGATGGTCAGCGTCACGTGGAACGCATAGGCCATCCCCAGAAACAGATGGAACACCACCCAATACTTCGACCAATCCCAGATCAAATGTCCGGTCCCGAACACAACTAGCAGCAAGAATGCGTAAAACGGAAAGAAATACGGGGCCAATGAGATCACAAAGTTGCTCTTCGTGATGATGACGTGCCCTCCTTTTGAGGTCACCTTCATCTTCTTAACCCGCCCGCCGAACACCCAGGTCCAAATCGCGTGCGTCATCTCATGCCCCACCACATAGAGCCACATGGGCCTTGGTAACAGCAGGAAAACCACGATCCAGCACAGCACCCCCGCAAAAAAGGCGACCCAAAAGTTTTGCGAAGCCCCGGCCGCCTGGATCACCCGCCACAACGCCTGCGTTGTCCCGATGCAAAACGGGATCAACAACAGCGCGATCAGGAATTTCATCCACTTGGGCATACGCGACTGACCGCCTTGAGCCACCTGCTCTTGATCAGGTGCCGGTTGATTCCTCCCCCTTATTTGCTCCCCGGCTTAACCGCTGGCGTATTCTTTAAGTCCGCCGGCAAATTGTTCGGATCAAACGTCTCCACGTTTAACCGTATCAGGCAATGGAACGGCACTCCGAAGTCCACCGTGCCATTCGAACGGTCCACCATCACGCCTACCGCCAGCAGATTCGCCTGATGAGCCTTCACGATATCGATCGTCTCCTGCACGCGGCCACCCTTCGTCACCACGTCCTCGATCACCAGCACCTTCTCGCCCGGAGCGATCTTGAATCCCCGCCGCAACACCAGCTTGCCCTCTTCCTTCTCCACGAAAATGAACCGGATGCCCAATTGCCGGGCCACTTCCTGCCCGATGACCAGCCCGCCCATCGCGGGGGAAACCACCGTCACCGCACCGTAGCCACGCACTTGATCCGCGATGGCCTTGCCGAACTTCTCCACGACCGGCATGTCCTGGCACGCCTGCGCGCACTGGAAAAACTGGCGGCTGTGCAATCCGCTCCGCAAAATAAAATGCCCCTCCAGCAGCGCGCCCGTCTGCCGGAACAAACTCAATGCTTCTTCATTCGTCATGCGGAGGATGAAAAACAACGCGGCCGCACATGACAACAAAATAGCTGGGGTAAATTGCGCACTTGTCTTTTATGGGAATCAAACGATGGTCTGAAACGTCCATCATATATGAAACGAATCGCCATTTTGACCGCTCTACTCACCTGCCTCACCCTTTCCACCTCCGCTGCCAAGATCGGTGACAAGGCCGCCCCACTCGTGATCCAGGACTGGGTCAAAGGCTCCGCCGTCAACGTCCTCGATGGCAAAAACGTCTACGTCGTGGAGTTCTGGGCCACTTGGTGCGGCCCCTGCAAAACCAGCATTCCGCACCTCACCGACCTTCAGAAAAAGTTTAAGGGCAAGAACGTCGTCTTCATCGGGATCAGTGACGAGGAAAAATCCGACGTCGCACCTTTCGTCAAAGAGATGGGCCCCAAGATGGATTATGTCGTGGCTACGGATAAAGACCGTAAGACCACTGAAGCCTATATGAAGGCCTACGATCAAAAGGGCATCCCTGCCGCCTTTATCGTGGGCAAGGACGGCAAAGTGCTTTGGGTCGGCCATCCCATGGCGGAACTGGAAGAAACCCTGACCGAGGTCGTCGCGGGCAAGTTCGATCTCGCCGCCGCCATCAAACGCGACGAAGGCCGCGTGCTCGTGGGGGAATTCCAACAATTGACCGCCCAGGGTGATCCGAAAGCCAAGGAAGTCGGGGCCAAGCTCCTTACCGTTTTTGCCGACGATCACAAGGCCCTCACCGCCTTCGCCTTCGAAGCCGTCGCCGATCCGAAAATCACGAATCGCAATTTCGCCTTCGCGGAATCCGCCTTGGATGCCGCCGAAAAAGCTCCCGGCTCCGAGCTTCATCTCATCAAGGCCGTCCGCGCCGTTGTCCGCTTTGAGTCCGGCAAGACCGAGGAAGGCTTGAAGCTGATTGATGAAGCCATCGAAGCCACCGAACACGCCGCCGACAAAGCCCAATACAACAGCTTCAAACGCGTCATGAAAGCCCGGGTGGAAGAAGTTCAAAAAAAGCAGCCGTGAGTTTGTAGCGGGCGAGGTGCCTTCATCTGTCCAGTCTCCCCACTTTGGAGTGCGGAGGCCTGCTTCCGCTTTCCACCACGAGACTTAGCGAGTCGTCTCCCCCTCACTTTCCATCGCTTGCCTCATTGAACTCCCTATTCCCTCTGCTACCCTCTTCCCAACATGGCTTACGAATCGTTTCGTGATTGGGTAGATGCACTGGACGCCGCGGGTGAACTCATCCGTATCAAAGAACCCGTCGCCACCGAACTCGAGATCACCGAGATCGCCGACCGCGAGATGAAGAAACCCGGCGGCGGCAAGGCGCTCCTCTTTGAAAAGCCCACCGTCAACGGCGTTGTAAGTCCCTTCCCCGTCGCCATCAATACCCTCGGCTCGCACAAACGCATGGCCATGAGCATGCGGGCGAACTCCGTCGATGACGTCGCCAACGAACTCGGCGCGCTCATGAAAGCCAAGCCGCCCACCAGCATGCGCGAGGCCATGAAACTCCTCTCCCTCGCCATCGACCTCCGCCACGCGAAACCCAAGACCGTCAGCACCGGCCCCTGCAAAGACGTCATCCACAAATTCGACGCTCCCATCACGCGCACTAACGAATGGCCCGCCGCTCCCGACGTCAATCAACCCGCAACCACCAACCAGAAGCCGGTAACTCTCCTCAATTTTCCAATCTTGAAATGCTGGCCCCTCGACGGCGGCCGCTTCCTCACCCTGCCCTGCGTCGTCACTCGCGATCCCGATACCGGCGAGCGCAACCTCGGCATGTATCGCATCCAGATCTACGACGACAAAACCACCGGCATGCATTGGCAGCTCCAGAAAGTCGCCGCCCGCCATGGCCGCCGTTACTACGAGACCGGCCAGCGCATGCCCGTCAGCATTTTCCTCGGTGGCGATCCCATGTTTCCCTTCGCCGCCACCGCGCCTTTGCCCGATGGCCTCGATGAATTTCTCCTCGCCGGTTACCTCCGCAAAAAATCC